>NZ_CP076132.1:3377500-3677500 GCF_018736045.1 Flammeovirga yaeyamensis
AGTATCAAGATATTTATGTAAAGAATTTCGAAGTAGATCCTAACTATTCTAAAAAGGATTTTGGAGTAGTAAACGAGTTTCAAACGGATAGAATTGAAGTGAATATACCCGATTTATTAGTAAGAGGAATTCATTTCAAAAAATATGTCTATAGAGATTCTCTTCATTTGAATGGATTGGAAATTGATCAGCTCAATTTATCAGCATATAGAGATAAATCAATTCCTGTCGACCCATTTAAAAAACAACCTAAGATGCCTCATACATTATTTGAGGAAGCACCTATCACTTTTAATTTAGATAGTATTACAATTACAGATAGTAGTATCGATTACGAAGAATTTAAGGGTGCTGTAGAGAATGCGCAAATGGATATTGATTCTACTGGCGGACGTTCGGGACAATTTCAGTTGAACAACTTTACAGGACAAATCTTTAATATTACCAATAATACATCAACTTTAGACTCCATTCCGTTTGCCGAAATGTTTGTTAAAGGTACTTTGATGAATAATGGTGGTGATTTAAAAATGTATTTAAGAATGCCTCCTTTAGACTCTTTGGGTACTTATTATTATGAAGGTGAAGTAGGTGAAATGGATTTAGTAAAGCTGAATCCTCTAATTGAACGTTTGGAAATGATCAAAGTGAAAGACGGTCATTTAAAACGAATGTATTTTAAAGTATTGGCAGACGATTCTTTGGCGGTGGGAAATATGCAGTTTAGGTATAAAAACTTAGAGGTGGATGTTCTTAAAGAAAAAGAGAAGAAAGATGGCAACCTGAAAAGAAATGCCTTTTTCAGTTCTGTTGCTAACCTTTTGATAAGAGAAGAGAATCCTCGTTTCCCTTCGATGAAACAAGGACACATCTATAATGTGAGAAACCAAAATAAATTTATCTTTAATTATTGGGTGAAAACGGTACTTTCTGGCGTTGCATCTACCCTTTCGCCACTTATGGAACCAAATTTGAAATTTGAAATTGATCCTGTGACTAAGGAGGTCTTGAGAAAAAGAACTCCCGAAGAAATTAAGGAATTAAAGATAGAAATTCGATATATTGAAAAAAATACAAAACGTAAACAGAGACTAAAAGGACCTCTTAAAAAAGTATATTAATGAAAAAAGCACTTTATATTGGTATCGCAGTTGTTGTGTTTATCATTTTCGTATGGATTTTCCCGAAAGTAAATAGAAGAACAATAACAGCTACAGTTACAAAAACGGAACGTAGTATCGGCAATTTAGACGATAATAAAAGTAAAGACCGTTTAGGAAAATATCTGATATATACAATGGATGAAAAAGGCAAAGCCCATGTTTTTGAAAACATCGATACATGGATTTGGTTTAAATTTAATTCATCTGATGTGTATGCCAAAATACAACAAAACAAGACCTATAATTTTAGTATTGTAGGATTTAGATTTCCTATTTTTTCAATGTACCCCAACATTATTACCGTCGAAGAGGTAAATGGGGCAAATAATTAATTCACACTATGAAATTTTTAAACTTTCTAAGCATTCTTCTAATCTTTTCTTTTGGTATTTTCTCATGCGGTGAGAAAAAAAGCACTGCCAATGAAGAAGCAACTCACGAACACGGAGAACACACTCATGATCATGGTTCAGGATCACACTCTCACGTTGTAGCCTTCGAAGACGGAGACTATAATGTAAATGCAGAGAAAAGTACTTTACACTGGAAAGGTTCTAAAATCGTTGGGGACGAGCATTTTGGAAAGCTTTCTATCAAAGAAGGAAAATTAGTCGTTAAAGAAGGTCAGTTATCCACTGGTTCTACTTTTGTAATCGACATGACTTCTATTACTGTAGAAGACTATGCTGCTGACAATCCTAAAAATGGTAAGTTAAAAGGTCATCTTGAAAATGATGATTTCTTCTCAGTAAACAAGTTCCCTACAGCGACATTAACATTAACTGAAGTAAAATCAGGTGAAAATGGTGCTTTAAATGTAACTGCAGACCTTACAATTAAAGGTATTACTGCTCCTGTTACATTTGTGGTTCAAACTATGTCACATGATGGAGAAATGCATGCAATGTCAAAAATCGAATTTGATAGAACTAAGTATGACATCAAATATAAGTCGGGTTCTGTATTCTCTGACTTAGGTGATAAAGCAATTAAAGACAACATTGAAGTTGCCGTAAATATTTATGCTGCTAAAAAGCAATCTGTATAATTTATCATTTTGATATAAAATAAAAGGGAACGAAATAAATCGTTCCCTTTCCTGTCTGTATAAATAAGTTTGGATGTAGAATAAGTCAATATTAACTGACTACCATGTAGTTGATTTTAAATCAATGGCAGCTCTTAAAATATCTCTTCTACTTACTTGTCCAATAAGCTTTCCTTTTTTAACAATTGGATATCTTCTATATGATGAGTTCTTAAAAAGCATCGCTACTTCTACCACATCTCTGTCGGGGGTGATAGACATTACCGCTTTTGTCATGTAATCTTTTACTCTACCCTGTGATGCAGGGAAGTTAAGATATCTGCTTTCTAGAACAATGTGTAAACAGTCTTTTTCGGATAACATTCCTACCAAATCTCCCTCATCGTTAATTACCGGAGCACCAGAGATTTTTTTCTCTACAAGTACTTCCATTGCTTCTTCAATAAATTGGTCTGGTTTGAATACGATTAGTTTTTTTGTCATGTACTGATCAACCGATGGATACGGTTTAACATCATGTGGATCTTCAATGAGACGTTTTGGTGTAAAATTCATATTTATAGATTATTTAAATGAGTAAAAAGTTAATGGTTGATTCATTAGGAGGATTTCCTCACTAATCAATCACATTTATTCTCATAATATACACAAAATCAGTCAATAATGCTAATTTACAACCCAATAACAACAGATGTAAGTAATGTTCTATAAATAATTTTGATATTTTACTCAAATAATTTAAGTAACTGATTTCTATAGCTTTGACCTACTGGTAACTCTACATCACCTAAACTTAACATGTTTCCTTCCAAGCTCTCAATCTCAGATTTATTGACGATATAAGACTTATGAATTCGGATAAATTGATCATCAGGTAATTCTGATTCCAACTTTTTTAATGACACTAAAGCAAGAATATTTTTATTAGTGGTATGAAAAGCTACATATTCCTTCTGCCCTTCCAAATATCTTAAGTGATTATATTTAATTAGATGAAGTTTGTAATCCGCCTTTATGCTAATACTATCCTTTTTAGGAACTACTTGATCTATATTTTTTGATTGTTGCTCTAATGCTTGGTCTTCATCAGATGTTTTGGATTGAATGAGGTCGAATTGTTTTATCACTTTGTTTACCGATTGTAAAAATCTTGGAAAAGTAATTGGTTTTAGAAGGTAATCAAACGCATTTAACTCATATCCTTTTAATGCATATTCTGAGTAAGCGGTAGTAAAAATAACCAAAGTATTGTTTAGCTGAATTGATTCAACAAACTCAATACCCGTTAAATTAGGCATTTGAATATCAAGAAAAATTAGATCGACTTCATTGGTTTGAATAAAAGTCAGAGCATCAATTGCATTTTTAAACTCACTCAATAATTCAAGTTGAGGCACTTTTGATACATAATCTTTAATTAGGCTTCTCGCTAAATGTTCGTCGTCTACTATGATTGTTTTTATGGTCTTCATTTATTATGCATTAAAATGAATAACTAATTTAACTTCAAAATGCTCTTTTTCCTCGGATATCGTTAATTGATGTGTATTCGGATATATCAATTTTAATCGCTTTTGAACGTTCTTAATCCCAATTCCACCTTTAGTAGGATCATTATTTTTTGCAGTGTTCTTACTCTTAGAGTTTATCACACTAAAATTTAAAGACTGATTGTTTTCTGAAAGTTTTATTTTTACATAACCTTCATCGTCTTCTTCTTCTAATCTGCTATACTTAAATGCATTTTCAACAAATGGTTCCAGAAGTACAGGAGATATTAAACGATTATTATTCTTTACATCAATATCAAAATGTATATTCTGATTGTCTTCCGTTTTCATTTGTTGGAAATCGATGTAATTATGAAGGTAAGAGATCTCTTTGGATAGTTCTACCCTTTCTTCATTGCAATCATACAATAAATAACGCAACATTTCTGATAACTGTGCAATTTTATCAGGTGCTGTGGGCATATTCATGTAAGACAAAGAATAGATATTGTTCAATGCATTAAACAAAAAATGAGGATTGATTTGAGAACGTAGAAACTTTAACTCCGCCTCCATTTTTTCTTCCTTCAACTTCGTTTCTTTCTCCTTTCGTTTGTTATCATACTCACTTACTGTCAAAATAGTTGATATAATAATAGTAAGTAAGATAAACACACTTCCAAACCCAAAAGGATAGATCCACTTATATTCTAATACGCCTTTTAATGGCTCTCTTAAATGTTCGTTTTCTGCAAAAAATGTTTCTTGATCCAATAACGGGAACATCATCTCGCTAAAGTATAAAGATACTTTTATGGTGATAATATAAAGTAAAATAACCGAAACTACGTACCATGCTTTCTTGCTTTTGGCAATAAATAATTTAGGTATAAGCACTTTTGAATTGACTAAAACAATCAATATGAAAACACTTATGTTTAATAAGGTTTTTGTAAAGGAATATATAGGCCCTATCCAATAATCTATCATGAACATGAATAGAAATAGACCTAATGTAAAAAGGGCAAATTTATATGACTTGGTCAGCTTTCCGAACATTGTTTTCTAATTTTTTATCAAATGAACAGATTGAAAGTGATAATTAATAGGAAGTTCTACCAATAGTTAATTTTCATCTACAAAATCAAAGATATCATCAATAAACTATAAAATTGATCGTGTTCTTTGTTTTGTTGAAAATAAAAGGGCATTGGTTGATTTAATTTATATAAGACAGGTGGTTAATGCTAATTCGCTTAAGTAGAAAAAACATATCATTACAATCATTAATATAGCAATGTCTAAGAATATTATTAGCTTCCTTGGAATAGCCCTAACCGTAGGGATCACTGGATTTATTTCGTTAAAACTTATCAAAGATAAACCCACTCCCAAAAAAGCAGTTAAGCAAGAAAAAGTTATTTCGATTAAAGCAGGAAAAGTTGAATTTACTGATGTAAAGAACGACCAGTCTTTCCATGGTAGAGTAAACGCTGCACAAACATTTATTTTATCATCAGAGGTTGCTGGCAGAATTGTTCAGACTAATGTGCGTTTAAAAGAAGGAAATACTTTTAGAAAAGGACAAAGCTTAGTTCATGTATTTGATGAGGATGTGAAAGCTACTCTAAAGTCGAATAAATCGAGCTTTATGAATACGGTTGCTTCTATTTTAGCAGATATTAAAATTGACTATAACGATGAATATCAAAAATGGTATGACTTCTTTACTTCAGTTAAAATAGATAAACCTCTACCTGAATTACCTAAAATTAACTCGGATCAAGAGCGTTTCTTCTTGGCCTCAAGAAATGTAATTACAGAATACTTTATGATCCAACAAGCTGAAATTAATCTAGCAAAATATAAAGTCTATGCTCCATTTAATGGAACATTCAAAACGGTTAGATTAGAAGCAGGATCTATTGTTTCTCCAGGTTCTGAAATTGGTGTTATTTCTAGAACAGATGTTTTGGAAGTAGTTGTTGAAGTGGAGCCTTTAAATGCTAAATGGATTAACAAAGGTGATAAAGTGATGGTTAAAACTGAAAGTCGTATTCCTGAAACTATTCAAGGAACGGTGATCAGAAAGTCTAAAATTGTAGATCCACAATCACAAACTATTAAAATCTATGTAAATATTCATCCAAACTCACAAAGTGAGATTTACGAAGGTCAATTCGTTGAAGTTACTTTTAATGGTGAAACTATTAAAGATGTGATTGAGTTACCACGTGAAGCTGTAATGGAAGGAAAATATGTATTTACTGTAGAAAATAACGCATTGGCGAAAAAAGAAATTGTAGTGATTAAAACAAACCACGACAGCTATTTCATTCAGGGATTAAATCAAAATGATATCCTAGTTGAAGAGTCCATCTTTAACGGAAAAGAAGGTGCTAAAGTAAATATCAGAGGTTAATCAAATCCAAATTAAAGTAAGATGAGAAAAATTGTAGAAGCATTTGTCAGAAGGCCGTTTTACGCCCACATGTCATTATTGCTGATCATAGTACTAGGTGGATTTGCGATTTTCCAAATGAAAAAAGCTTCATTTCCACTATTAGAATCAAGAATTATTACAGTTACTGTCGCCTACCAAGGTGCTTCACCAAAAGAAATGGATGAAGGGGTAACTACATTGATTGAAAATAAAATCAAAGGTATTCCGGGCATTAAAGAAACTAAATCTGTTTCTGCAGAAAACATTGCCACGGTAACCATCACTACTCAAGCAAAAGCTGATATTGATGAAGTACTTACGGATGTCAAAAACGCAGTAGATGGTATTTCCAACTTCCCTGCCGGTGCTGAAAAACCTTCAGTAGCCAAGAAAAGAGAAGTTACAAGTGCCATGTATTTGGACTTAAAAGGTGATGACCTCCGTACTATTAAAGAGTATGCGCAACGTATTGAAGACGATTTCTTAGCTTCAGGAATCATCTCTCAGATTTCAATTTCTGGGTACCCTAACACGGAAATTTCTATTGAGGTTGATGAAGATTTATTACGTCGATACAATATTTCTATCGACGACATCAAACAAGCTATTGCGAGTAATAATATTGATGTAACAGGTGGTACGATTAAAAACTCTCGTGAAGAGATTTCAGTACTGGCAAGATATAGATCAGCAGATGCTGAAGACATCAAAAACATTGTTGTTCGTGCTACTGCAGACGGTAGAGTTCTAAAAGTAGGCGATCTAGCTGATGTACATTTCCAGTTTGAAGACGTTCCAAATGCGGTATGGAATAAAGGAAAAAGAAATATTTCTATCCAACTTCAAAAACTGAATACAGAAGATCTTCAAATGATCTCTGAATATGTAAATGATTATGTTGAGGAATTTAATGCTTCCCATGATGATGCAGAAATGATGATCAGTTTTGACTTCCTTACTATCGTAAATTCTCGTTTAGACACCCTGATTGAAAACGGTTTAATGGGTATTGTGTTAGTAATTATCACTTTATCATTATTCTTAAGCTTTAGATTGTCGTTATGGGTAGCTTGGGGTATTCCAAGTTCATTCTTGGGTATGTTTATTTTCGCTTCATTATTGGGTGTTACATTAAACATGATCTCCCTTTTCGGTATGATCTTGATTATTGGTATCCTTGTAGATGATGGTATTGTAATTGGCGAGAATATATTTACGCATTACGAAATGGGTAAATCCCCTATTAGAGCCGCAATTGATGGCACAATGGAAGTAATTCCTGCCGTTTTAACATCAGTATCTACGACAATTATCGCCTTCTTCCCTTTCTTATTCTTAGAATCAGGTTTGGAAATGATGAGTGAAATGGCATTGGTGGTGATCCTCTGTTTATTGTTCTCATTATTCGAAGGTATGTTCCTTCTTCCTGCCCACGTAAGTAACCCTAAAGTACTTACGCCAAGAAAAGAGAAAAGTAAATTCAATACTGTAAGAGAGAAATTGGACAAAGTAATCTTTGCTTTTAGAGATAAAGTCTATGTTCCAATTTTAAGATTCTTATTAAATTATAAATGGTTTGGTTTATCCATCCCTACAGCTGCAATTATTCTAACTGTAGGATTAATTGGTGGCCGTGTGATAGAAATGACTTTCTTCCCTGCTCCTCCAGGTGATTTCTTTAATATCGATTTGGCCTTAAAACCAGGTATTCACCAAGACAGTACGAAAGAGTATTTGATTAGATATGAAAATATTGCTTGGGAAGCCAATGACATTCTTAAAGAAGAGAACAATACAGATTTCGACTTTATCAAAACATCTTTTGTGAGTATAGGTAACGCCTTTAATGGTGCAGAGACTGGTACACATACAGGTCAGGTCTTCGTTATTCTTGAGGATCTTTCTGAATCTCCTATTGATGTGAGTACCATTCAAGCAAAGATTCATGAAATGATTGGTGAGGAACCTACTGCTCGTAAATTATCGGTCGGTGCCAATAATATGTGGGGTGCTCCTGTATCCATCTCCTTGCTTGGTCATGAATACGATCAATTAGAGGGTGCTGCAGATTTCTTAAAAACAGAACTAAACAAACAAGCTGCACTATACAATGTAATGGACAACAACCAAATTGGTGGTCAGGAAATCCGTTTAACATTGAAACCTAAAGCTTATGCACTTGGGTTTACGGAAGCCAGTTTGATGACACAAGTAAGAAACGGTTTCTTCGGTGCAGAGGCACAAAGACTTCAGGTAAATAAAGATGAGATCCGTATATATGTTCGTTACAAGAAGGACAATAGAAGTACTCTAGGTGATCTAGAAAGAATGCGTATCCGTACAATGGATGGAATGTATCCTCTAGCTCAGCTAGCTGATTTCGAAGTAACACGTGGTCCGGTGGCCATTAACCACTACAACGGTGAAAAAGAAATTAGAGTAGAAGCTTTCCTATTGAATGCTAACGATCCAAGTATTCCTATCATTGAAGAAGTGGAAAGAACGGTTCTACCGGTAATGAAAGAAATGTATCCTGATGTTCGAACGGAGTATCAAGGTCAGTTAAAATCGTCGAAAGAAGATTCAACAGAGTTATTTAACTACTTCATTATTGCCTTCTTATTTATCGTAATGATTTTGATGTTCCACTTTAGATCATTCACGCAAGCAATTATGATTCTAGCAATGATTCCTTTAGGAGTAATTGGTGCAATGTGGGGTCATGGTATCGAAGGTCAAGCTATTTCGATGTTCTCAATCCTTGGTATGGTCGCCTTATCAGGTACGATTATCAATGATGCTGTAGTTTACTTATCTAAATTTAATCAAGATCTACTCGCTGGGTTATCATTTGATGACGCCTTAATCAATGCTGGTAAATCAAGATTTAGACCTATTTTATTAACTACACTAACTACAACAATTGGTTTGTATCCAATGATCTTGGAAACTTCGGTTCAAGCAAGATTCTTGGTTCCTGTAGCCGTATCCTTATCCTACGGTATTTTGATTGGTACCACTTTCATTCTACTTATCCTTCCTGTTTTAGTAAAAATAGTAAATGATATCCGAAGAGGTAAAAAACAAATCTTTACTGGTAAGAAACCAACAAGAGAAGAAGTAGAAAATGTATTTACTGAAATCGCTGCGGAAAAAGCAATGGAACAAGTAAATGAAGCATTGGCAACTGATCAACATAAAGGTTTAGTCAATCATTAATAAATATTGAAATGATGATTCAGAAGGATGTGGGGTGTTTTCAAAAGCATCTTTCTGAATCATTTCTAACAACAGACTTCAATGAAAAAAATATTCATATACTTAGGAATTACTTTGATCTCTATAAGCAGTATTTTCGCTCAGAGTAAAAGTGATAGCTTGGTCACTCAAACAGTTAATTTAAGTCTTGCTGATGCGATTTCAGAAGGTTTAGAAAATAATTATGACATTAAGATCGCTAAGGAAAATGTAGATATTTCTGAAATCAATAACACTTTGGAAAACGCGGGATTATATCCAACAGTATCTACAGATTTAGGATGGAATCATAACTGGTCCCATGCCATGAATTCCAACTTAGGGATTATCACTCCTTCGGTAAAAACCAACTTTACAATTTTTAATGGCTTCCAAGTTTGGATCAATAAAAGTCAGTTAGAAGAGTTGCAAAACTATTCTGAGGGTAACGCCCAAGTAGTGATAGAAAATACAATTAAGGATATCATTATTGGATATTTCGAAGCACTTTTAGAACAACAACGTTTAGATGTTACCGAACAATTAGCAGCCCTTTCGAAAGAAAGATATGACTATACTATGTCGCAAAAAGAATTAGGGCAAGCGGTAACCTATGATGTACTTCAAGCACAAAATGCTTGGCTGGAAGATCGAAGAAATTCATTAGAACAAAAAAATAAACTTCAAGTGAAATTAAGAGACTTGAACTTTATTATGGGTGTTCCTCAAGCAGAACAAGTGTTATTTAGCCTTACCGAAAGTTTTGAGGCCGTTGAAAAAGATTATCTTTTATCAGATCTAATTGAGAGAGTGAATGCCGATAACTCTACTTTGAAAAACAATTATATCAATCAGATCATCAAACAAAAAGATATTGAATTGGCTAAAGCAGCGTTTATGCCTAACCTATCTGGTACTGCAAACTACCAATATACGGCGAACTATGGTGGTGCAGAAGGTATTCCCAACTTCAACATTGATGGTATGAGTGGTGCTGTAGGTGCTACCTTATCTATTCCAATTTATATGGGAGGTAGCAGAAGACGTGCAAAACAAATTGCAGTAATCAATAAGCAAATTGCTGATATTGAGACACAACAAATGTCGCATAGTTTGAATAATCAAATGATGCAGGTTTACGATACCTATGTTCTTCAGAGAGAAATTTTAGAATTGACAGAAGAACAAGTTACCGCTGCTCAAATGAACATGGATATGTCGACTGAAAGATATAGAAATGGACAAATCAACTCATTTAACTTGAGAGATGTTCAAATTCAATATTTAGATGCTCAAAATTCGAGATTAACAGCCATCTATAATTTGATATCTACCAATACGGAGATTGTCCGTTTGACAGGTGGAATTATTGATGCTTATTCTGAATAGAAATTAAGATACTACATCGTAATTAAATATATAATCAGAATTATCAATTGCATTAGAGATAATGCAGAATTGGAACAATGGAATCTGACTTGATATTATCGGGTCAGATTTTTTACATTTAAATAAAATTAAATTAGAAATAAACAAAACCTTATTTTGATTGAATTAAGACCAATACAAAAAGAAAATGTCAACTCATTTTATCAGTGGCTCAATGACGAAGAAGTCATCAAATATTCTCTATCTCTTTTTCAGAAGCTGAATAGTAAAGAGGAAATTCAAAAATGGTTTAACACAATAATTGATGATCGAGTGAATCTCAATAAAGGGATTTACATTAAGGGTACAAATATTTTTATTGGGTATGCTGGCATCAGTAACATCTCCACCACAAATAAATCTGGTGAGTATTATATATTTATTGGTGATAAAGACTGTTGGGGTAAAGGTTATGGTACAGCAACAACTACAGAAATTATTAAAATTGGGTTTACTGAAATGGAACTGAATCAGATAATGTTGACGGTTTCTGAACCCAATACAGGTGGCTTAAAAGCTTATCAAAAAGCAGGATTTAAACTTGAAGGACGACTAAGACAAGCAGCTTTCAGAGATCATGAATTTCATGATAAAATAGTCATGTCTATTTTGAAAGAAGAGTATCAAGAAAAGATATAATCTCAGAACCTTTTTCTAAGTTTTGTGTTTATAATAGTAAACAGTGTTGCTCCTAACACTTTAAATTTGTATATTTAGTTAAAGAAATTAAGTTGTGATTTTGGATGTACAGGTGCATAGTATGCCAAATTACAGCAAAGGCTATTCGAAAGAGTAGCCTTTATTTTTTGACTAAATTTCTTGCCCACTTCCCTGTATTTTTTCTCCATATGTAGACCGATAATCTTAAATACTCTTCTATTGAGACCACTACATACACCCAATAAATTGGTAAATCGAAGTAAAAAGCAGCCACTACTCCTAGTGGAATAGAGAATAACCAAGTACTAAAAAGGCCTAAAGAGGTGGTGAATTTAGTATCACCTCCACTTCTTAAAACACCTGCTGCAGTAATGTAATTGGTCATTTTTATAGGGAATAAGAAGGCAAAGATCCAACATAAAATCTGAGTTAACTCGGAAACCGCTGGAGACACTTCGTAAAGCCTAATGTATAAAGGACTGAGTAATGCAATGAACACTGCCATTCCAATACCTACCAAAAAAGTATTAATGGTAAACTTGTTTCCGTAGAGTTTTGCCTTTCTGAAATTATTTTGTCCTAATTCGTATCCAATTAATATGGCAGCTGCAGAAGCTAAACCAGTAAAGAAACCAAAGAATAGTACTTGTAGTGGAATGGTAATCGTCATGGCTGCAATATCTACCGTTCCCATTCTACCGTAGATCATCGAATAACCTGTCTCTCCCATTGCCCAAGAAATTTCTCCCAAAACTAATGGAGCACTTATGCTAATTAGTGGGAGTAACATGTCTTTATCGAAATGTACAAGATGCTTCCATTTTATATCACCTGGGAATTGTTTGTATCGGACTAAAATATATAAAATGATGGCTTCCAACCACATGGCCACTACGGTTGCCCAAACAGCTCCTTCCATTCCCATTTCTGGAATAAAACCAACTCCGAAAATGAGTACATAGTTGAGTACGGTGTTGACTACTATTTTTATCAAACTAATTCTTAGTACCAAATTCGCTTGTCCGATACTTCTTAAGGAGGCACTATAAGATGCACTTAATAAAGCTGCAGGAAATCCAATAGCAATAATTTGTTGATATAAGCCACCTAATTTTATCACCTCCGGATCCTCTGAAAACATAGAGAGTATTTGATGTGGAAATGCAACACTAATACCCACTCCAATAACAGTGACTAAAATGCCAATTTTGAATAAATCGCCTAAAAGATAAGAGATTTTTTCTTTTTCATTTCTTCCCCAAAATTGAGCAACAAAAACGCCAGCTCCATTGGCTAAACCTATTATGGCCACCAAAAAAATAAAAGATAGACGGCTACCTAAACCTACGGAAGCTATAACAGTTTCCCCTAACTGACCCACCATAATTTGATCGATCATACTTAAAGCGAATTGAAGCACACTTTGTAAGGATACAGGTAATGCGATATCCCAAACCTCTTTTAAGAAACTCTTCTTTGCGTTTTTCACTAATTATTAGATTTGATATGAGAGTAATACTACTCAGTTTTCAACATACAAAGTTAGCTTGCTTTACTTAATGATCTATAGGTTGTTATCATATATTTGAGGGTAATGTAAAAAAAGCCATTGTATCGCTAATAATGTTTTCCCATCCTCAATTTGATTATCAAAATACATTTGTTTTAACTCTTCAGCAGAATACTTCACAATCTTGATATCTTCATTTTCGGTACTTAAACCACCTCCTTCATTCTGTTTATCACCAATATGAGCAAAATACAAACGAACCTTTTCTGAACATCCTCCAGGCGTTGAATAGAAAGTTGAAATATGTTCTAGATGATGTACTGCATATCCTACTTCTTCCAAAACTTCTCTTTTTGCAGCATCTTCAGCTGTTTCTCCATCATCAATTAGACCTGCGACACATTCCCATAAATATCCGTTTCCATTAAAAAGAGTCGGAATTCTAACTTGTTCTACAAACCAATAATTATTTTCTGAAGAATTATAAAGCAAAACTGCAATCGCATCATTTCTAACCACGCATTCCCTATCAATTATTTTAGACATAGTTCCATCATATTTTTGATGTTGAAAAGTGATTTTGTCTACATTCAAATGTCCATGATATACCCTTTCGTTGCTGATAAGCTTTATCTTAGATTCTTCCATAATCAAAGTTTTTTTGTATCTTAAGTAGTTGTTGTTCCTTTAAAACATAAAAATACAACCCTCACATCTATATTTCTACTTCAATGAGGAAAATCAAATTTTATAGCCGTATAGAACCAGTTGCTAAATTTTTTTGGATTGCAATTCTTATCATATTATTTAGTGTCATTTCAAAATTGATAGTGACTTTTGGTAGAGGTCCTCTTTTACCAATTGTTCCCCCTTTAGTCATTATTGGGTTATCTTTGGTGTTAATCATCTCATTTCTAGTTACTTCCTATATGACTATTGACAAGGAAAAGAAAATTGTATCCTATAAAGCAGGGCCTTTTGATGGGGAAATAAAAATCGATAAAATCAGAAAAATCAAATTGAATACAAGAATGTATGTTGGTCTAAAAATTGGTTTATCATTTAAAAAGGGAATGATTATTTATTATCATAAATATGATTCCATCTATTTTACACCTAAACATTCTGATGATTTCTGTAAACAGTTGAAACTGATTAACCCGGATATAGAAATAGTCCCTTAGGTCTATTTCTCAAAACTAGAAGAGGAATAAATTGTCCGAATTATTAATTAAACTGTCTATATTTATATAATCGTTGAAAGACGATGAATTTCAATAAACCAAAAAGAAACTAATGAAAAAATTAATTTTAATCTTAACTGTTTTCTTACTAGGGTCATCTTCCTTATTCGCACAAAAATTATTATTGGACAAAGAGTACACCTATAAAATGGATTACAAAACGTTCAAAAAATTATACCGTAAGGAAGAAGATAGAGATAAAAAGAACTTTATTATTTACAACGGGAAAAAAGTTTACAAGAAAAATATGGGTGATGTATATATTGCTTATAAATGTAAGTTTGATTCTCAAAAAAGATTAGTCGGTTTTGACCTTCAATTTATTGGTAGAAGTAAGGAAGCTGTAAGAGAAGCTTCGGTTTCTTATATGCAAGAATTAGTTCAAGCACATGGTTATAAAGCAGTAACTGCAGGGAGTAACAAATTAAATTATCAAAAAGATAGTTTCTGGTATAAGCAAGGTACTTTGGGTTACGATTATATCGACAAAAGAAATAAGTCTTGGGTTGCTAAATATACGATGTCTGTTTACAGTCAAGCACAATAACAAAAAGGGCTCACTTTTAAAAAGTGAGCCCTTTTTGTTAATCATTCTGTTTTAGTATACAGAATAAAAAGGAACTGTTGTCAAAGCATGTACATAATTTTGCTTATCGTCAGCTGTTGTTGGAAAATCTTTGATTTCTGTTACTACACCTGTTTCTAAATCAATAGAAGTTAAGTGCATAATATCAGTTAAATCATCAAGTCCAATAGCGTAAACAACATCGTTTAATTTAGCTATTGACATTACTCTAAAATCATCTACAGATAAATTTAAATCTGTTCCTGAAAGAGTTAGACTTGACTGTGATTCCATTAAATCATTATATAAATCTAAGCTACCTTCATTACCTAAATAATAATTCCCATTATCCATTGGAAGAAAACCTCCATAATAATTATTTGCTGTAATATCTGAATAAGAAATAAATTCTCCATCCTTAGATAATTTAACATAAGAATGACCATGGCCATTAATCCAAGCTACACCAAATAAGTTCCCATCTTTAATAATTAGAGAAGACATTGCATCCCAAGTAGTACCTGTATCTGGGTTTTCATAAATCAGAGTCGCAACTAATGTATTAAGGTCAATTTTGTAAACACCTGCACCTTCTGATTTTACTAAACTTGCATAAGCAATTTTATTGTCAACATCATCTACAACAAAACCACGGATACCTTTCAATGGGTTACCTTCCTCATCAATGACAGTACCTATTTTTGTTGAATCAGTTAAACTTGTTGGTAAAACTGAATATAAATTACCTGTTCCTCTTTCAGCAAAAATCAAGATATTTTCAGAAACTAACTCAAATTCAGTTTCAATAATTACATCTTCTCTTTCAACGGTAAATGGAACATCTACTTGTGTCTGATAACCATAATTTTCAATAGAGAAAGTGTAAGATCCAGGAAGAAGTTCAAGGGCTGCACTTCCTTCCTCATCTGTTGTTAAAACAGTACCTTCAGATAAAGTTAATGTAGCTCCTTCTACGTTTACTTCACCATTCATTACAGAAAAAGAAACAACAGAAGTAACTGGAATCCAAACTAAATCTACAGATACTTCAACAGCCTTGTCTGTGATAATAAATGATTTATTTGTGTAATCTTCATATCCTTCAGCGACTACTGAATAAGGAAATACTCCAGCAAGGAATGATTCTTTCAGCATTCCATTAGCATCTGTTGTACCAACAGTATCGCCGTTCACGATAATTGTAGCACCTTCAAGGGCATTTCCCTCATCAAGCACAGTAAAAGAAACCTCATACATAGGTTCTTCATCATTTTCATTCAAATTACAAGATGTTAGGCCCAGAAAGAAAGCCCCAATTAGCCAAAATAATAGTTTAAAATTACGCATAGTTCAAATGTTAGTTGAAGTCTTTTAGTTATCAACCTCTGATAGTTTATCTAATTATTAGAAAGTTAGTCAGTTATTCAGATGGCTTAAGGTAACAAAAAGCTGCTTCAATGATTAAAAAATTGCAGTGCGAAACTATGGAGGTATATACAATAGTTCAAAATAACATTCCACTTACTATACACTTTATTAAATAATAATTTAAAATATTCTAAATAATATTGAAATAGTAACAAAAAAGGCTATTGTTTTTAGCAAACAATAGCCTTTTTAATGTATGTATTACACTAATTATTAATTTTTCTGAAATGTCTCTTTCATACAAGCATACTCCTTATCAAAGTTAGGCTTACAGAAATTAGTTCCTTCAAAAATTTCATCAGATTGTGCTTGTCTTGCTAATAAAGCATCGTCAAGATGTGCTTTCTTGAGAGCACGTTGTTTCCCCTCTTTTGAGAAAACAGTTAAAGTCAATTCTTTTTGATCTCTTGTCACTTTTACTCTTTCGCCTGCTTTTACATCAATCTCTAAATCTTGGAAAAGTTTATGATTAAAAACAAACTGAATATCCTTTTCTTTTAAAGTATAAGTATAGGTCTCAACACCATCAACATTTTGATATTCTCCTTCAAGTTGATCGTTGAAAATCTTTTCCTTGAATTTGAATTGATTTAATTTAGATGGAATTCTTGGAGCCACTACCAATTTGTTTTCGATAGCATTAGGTTGAATACCTAAGAAATATTGGTACCATACTCTTAATTGCTCTCCATTAGACCATGCTTGCATGTAGGTACCTGTTAATTTAGGGTAGTCTTTACCTTCGTGAGGGAAAGCATCTGCATTTTCGTTCATACTACCCACGGCTCCCATATCCAAAGATTGAACGTTCATATTTTGGAATAGTTGGAAGGCGATATCTTCCTGACCACTTTCGATCATTCTTTGCATAGCATAACCGTTGTTCCACTGCCAAATTGTACCGTTATGGTAAGCTGCATCTTTATGATAATGCTCCCATGCTAAGTGATATGGATGGAAATTAGGATCTTCTTGAGATAATGAAGCCACACCCCAAGGGTAAACTAAATGTTCCCAAATTTCTCTAGTCAATTTCATTTTTTGCTCATCATTTGTAATGAAGTCCATCGCAAAAAGTTGGTTGGGTCTGAATTGGAAATCAGGTTGATTGTCATGATCAATTCGGTCAGCCATATACGCATGAGTACCATCAAAGAAATCGTGCATAAAGTTATCTTGCACTTTATCAGCAATTTTTTGCCATCTCTTCGCATCACTTTTATGGTTGGTTACTTCAGCAAAATAAATAGCTGCATTTAACTGTTGGAACCATAATGCCTGAATATCATTCGCAAAGCTACCTCTTGGAGAATAAGCCACCTTGTCCGGCTCTCTTCTGGCATCCATCCAAGTATCTGCATCTTCGTGAGTTAAATAACCTTTCTTATTCACCCAATTTTTTAAAGCTCCATCTACTGATCTTTTTACTGTTGGGTACATTGTTTTAATCAATGTATTATCCCCTGAGTATTTGATGTACTCTAATAACTGACCAATAAAACGTGGCGTACCATCTGTTGTATGGTAGTTAAGCGATTCCATTTTTACAATGTTCGGAATTCTACCATAATACTTTGATGACGATTTTTTGTCTTGAACATCAGCAAATGAAAGAAGAATCTTTTTAGCTATATCCGTTTCACCTAACACTAAAGTACCACCAGGCAAAGAGATAAACGTATCACGTCCCCAGTACTCGTTGAACCAAGGAATACCTGCATAAATACCATAACCACGTTGGTGGGTTACTAAACCGTCCATTGTTAGAGTTAACCATGCCAATGCTTTATCGAAATGAGGATCTTCCGAGTGAATGTATGTATTTTCGGTAATCAAATCCGTCATTCTTTGCGTTCTTTCTTTAAACCACTCGCCATGCTTTTCTCTTGCATCTTGAATTAGTTTAACGGCTGCTTCTTTGTCTTTAGCAATAGAAACATAAAAGCCACCTCTACCCGATTTCGTTACTGCTGCATAGCCATTCTCATCAATATTTTCCTTGTGAGATGGAGCAACAGCAAGTACTTTAGAAGGATCTTCCGTTGATGTATAATAAGTAGCTTGCTTATCTTTTCCAGTCTCTTTTATCTGATCACCTAATAAAGATAATTTTGTTTTCTTACCTTTTACTGCTTCAAGAGAAACATAAAGCACATCTTGATCATCAAATAGAATTAACTTTTCTACTGCAAGATCTGTCTTTCTTTGTAAATAATGAGGGTAGGCAATTACTTCAGAATTTTTTCTGTCGAACGCTTTCTCATCAATTTCAATTTTATAATCTGTAAAAATTCTTTTCTGACCAACGTTCCAACCATCGAACCAACTATATAATTCAGAGTTTAGAATGTGTGAAGATGTTTGGAAGTAAGCACTTCTCTTGTTGGTATAAGTAACAACACGATTTTCCTCTTTTGAGACAGGAACAGCTATCTCTTGAAGAATGTTATCGTTAATTTTTTCTTTAGATACATATTTCTCTTGCTCCGAACAGCTAAAGAAACTGATTAAACATAATAACCCTATCAGGGAATGTCTAAAATTCATAAATACATTCATTAGTTTTAAAACGAGTTCTCTTTTTTCATACGAGTGGTTGAAAATCAACATCAACTCTATTCAATAATATAACACCAAAACAGTCTATATTATGTACCAATTTAATAAAGTTATGGTTGTTATGACTATTAAATTCATCATTTTTTAATGATTAGATTAAGACATTTGATAATCAAATATTTAGATTGTTATACAGCCTAATCCTAAAAGTATCCCCTGTAATACAGACAATTAAGTAAGACAACAATACCACTATCACAAAAACCTTCAACCGATTGAATTTACAATGTTAATAAATGTGGTTTAACAAATAATAGGTGTACACTTTACGCAAAATTTTTCATTTTTGCATTGTAGGTATGTTTAAACATATAGACTTGAGCATATCACACCAAATTAAAGTATGAGAATAAAGGTATTTAGAGAGTGTTCTTTAACACTTTCGACAATAATCCACTAACCATCGATTAAATAAGTCCACCGCAATGAATCTCAAAAAGAAACCTATTTTATTTAGCTTCATTTTATTACAGCTAATTCTAATTTCAAACACTTTTGCTCAAGATAGCAAGTTCCTAAAAGGCTTTACTAAATATAAGCAAGGAGATATTATGCCATATAAATCTCCTCAAGAAGACGCAAACAAAGCCATGCTTGTGCGTTGCGAAGAAGGCAAAGAAGTAATGGAGTGGGAAGCTGAAGAAGTTCCCAAAAATTACAATGGTAAATTTGTTGAATTCGGCTTAATTATGGGTGTAGATATCGATAGAGCACAATACAGCTATGATATCTATATCAACGATAAAAAATATTTTACATTCACTGCTCCAGAAGAAAGTATTTTACAAGATGTAGAAACAACAGGTCCTAATGCCTCTACATTTACTTTTAAAGGTACAATGATTGATGCTTACAGTGATCTTTTTGGTTACGGCTTCTTAAAAGTGAAAACAGAAGACCTTCCTAAAGGTGAGCCTATCCGTATGAAAGTGGTGGCGCCAAATGTTGGAAAATCAAGCTGGATGATGGTCTTCCGTTATGGTGTTGGTGGCAATGTTAGCTGGAAACAAGAACCTGCAGTGATTAAAACTAAAAAAGGACCAAAACAACAATTAAGAGCTACTGTTTTACATTATGGTAATCCAACTGATGCTGTAATTGTTGCTGGAAAAGATAAGAAAAAAGTAAAACTGAATGTTGGTGCTAACATCTTTAGAATTGAAGTAGACAAAGTTACTTCTCCACAAGATTTACATGTTCAAGTTAAAGTAGGTAAAGAAATTCTTGATGACAGAATGCTTACAGTTGATCCTGTAAAACACTACGATTTATACTTATTGCACCACTCTCATGTTGACATTGGATATACTCATACTCAAGATGAGGTAGAAAAAGTACAATGGAAAAACTTGGATGACGCAGTAATGATGAGTCAGAAAACACAAGATTTCCCTGAAGGATCTAAATTTAAGTGGTCTGTTGAAGTAATGTGGGCTGTTGAAAGCTACCTTAAAAATGCTACTCCAGAAAAAAGAGCTGCTTTTATTGAGGCTGTACAAAACGGTTCTATCGAATTGGATGGTTTATATGGTAACATGTTAACGGGTTTATCTAACCCTCAAGAGTTGGTAGAATCTACTTTCGATGCTTTAGAAGTTTCGAAAGAAGCAGGTGTTCCTTTAGAATCTGCTATGATTACTGACGTTCCTGGTTATACTTGGGGTATGGTTCCAGTATTAGCACACTCAGGTGTAAAATATTTATCTGCAGGTACCAACGTTTTCCATAGAATTGGATCTACTATTTCTACGTGGGGTGACCGTCCGTTCTATTGGAGTTCTCCTTCTGGCGAAGAAAAAGTATTGGTTTGGGTACATGAAAAAGGATATTCTCACTTCCATACTGGTTTAGGTTTTACAGATTTGAAAGTATTATTGACTCCAAAATCAGTTTTTGATTACCTGAACGAATTAAACGAAAGAAATTATCCTTATGACATCACTACACTTCGTTATACAGTAGGATCTGATAACGGACCAGTAGATCAAGGAATCTCTGAAACAGTAAAAGCTTGGAACGAAAAGTACGAAACTCCAAAAGTATTACTTTCGACAACTACAGAATCGTTTAAAGCATTTGAAGATAAATATGGCGATGAACTTCCTGTAGTTAAAGGTGATTTCACTCCATATTGGGAAGATGGTGCAGGTTCTACATCAAAAGAAACTGCTTTAGTAAGAAATGCATCTGAGAAATTATCGCAAGCAATGACATTATTATCAATGAATGATGTTGAAATTCCTAACAAAGAATTTGAGCAAGCATGGAGATATGTGCTTTTATATAACGAACATACTTGGGGTGCTTACAACTCCATTTCAGAACCAGAAGCTGATTTTGTACACTCACAATGGGCTGTAAAACAATCGTTCGCTATTAAAGCGGATAGTATTGCAGATGCAATTTTACAAAAAGCATTGGCATCGACAAAAGATGAAAAAGGGGTAACTTTAACCAACACTGTTTCTTGGGAAAGAGCAGATATGATTACCCTTTCGGCAGAGCAATCGCAACAAGGAGATATTGTCTTGAACCGTCAGGGCGACGTCTTCCCTACTCAACGTTCATCAAATGGTAACTTGGCCGTATGGATTCCTAATATTCCTGGTTTTGGTTCTAAAGAGATTTTCGTTACTCCAGGTGAAGCCTCTACAGTGAAAAAAGTCATTAACCATGAAAATGGTTTTGAAAATGACCAAATCAAAGTAGAAATTAATCCTGAAACTGGTGCAATCACATCTTTATATGATAAAATCAGAAAGAAAGAGTTAGCTGATACAAAAGCTTTAAAAGGTATTAATGATTATTACTATGTAAAAGGAAGAAACCCACAATCTCCTTTAACTACGGGTAATGATGTTACTATAAAATATATTGAAAAAGGTGATTTAACTTCGACTATCGAAATTTCATCATCAGCTCCGGGTACGGAAGAGTGGAAACGTTTGATTACAATTAATGCTTACTCTAATGAAGTAGCTATCGAGAATAAAATCAACAAAACAAATATCTACGATCCAGAAGGTGTTCACATTGCATTCCCTTTCAAAGTAGATGGTGGTACTGTTAGAATTGATGTTCCTTTCGGTGAGTATATTCCAGAAAAAGAACAATTACCGGGTTCTTGTAAAAACTATTTCACGGTTCAGCGTTATGTAGATGTTTCGAACTTAGACCATGGTGTTACTTGGGCTTCTCCAGATGCTCCAATGATCGAACTAGGTGAAATTACAACGGATGCATTAAGCTATGGATGGGTAAACGAAGTGAAATCTACTCAAACGATTTACGCTTATTTGATGAACAACTATTGGGAAACAAACTACAAAGCGAGTCAAGATGGATGGCATAATTTCCGTTTCGTATTGAAACCTCACGGTGCTTATGTTTCTAGCCAAGCAAAGAAGTTTAGTACTGGAATTTCTCAACCATTATTGATTAGTGAAAATGGCAATAATGAGTTTTTACCACTTGTTCGTCCTACATCTAATCAAATGATCATTACGGCGGCAAGACCAATGAAAAAAGATCAGGTATTAGTGACTGTTTTAAATGCTTCTGCGGGTGATAAAGAGTTATCATTAGAAACATCAAAACAAGTAAAAGAGATTCGAGTATCGAACATTCATGGTGATGATTTAGGTGCTTATCAACCTAATGAAAACGTTCCTGGATGGGGCATTCGATTCTTACTAATTGAAAAAGAACCTGTTAAGGACATTAAATAATTTAAATGGTGATCAGAAATTTTAACTGATCACCATTTTTTTTTTGATATTATAATCTTTACCCATTCACAATTTCACTTTTTTTGAACCCATTGAATTTTGTTAATATCTACCTTTGTACTACTAAATCAATCAAATAGAACTAATCGCTAAAGACTCCTTTAATCAAAACTCTGCTGTACGATTTGAGGAACACTATAATTATGAAACCGAAATTAAATCGATCTATTGTTTTCTTTATCTTCATATCCTTTTTATTTGGATGTGGTCATTCTACCAATGTAAGTGATGAAATAGATACCTATGATGAATGGGAACTAGGAAAACATCAACCATATGATTTTAAATCTGTAAAAGCACTTCCTGAAGGGTATGCCGTTGACTATGTAGGGTATTTGTCTCGTCATGGATCCAGATATATGTTGGAACCTAAAGAAGATGTTGTACTTTATAACCTTTTTGAAAATGCGAAGCTTAATGATGGCTTAAAAAAACAAGGTAAACACATCTTTGAGGAGATTAAGTTACTTGTTAAATACCAACATAATAAGTACGGTGATTTATCTGAAATAGGTAAAAAAGAACATAAAGTGCTTGGTCAAAGAATGGGGAAACTATGTGAAGATTACTTCAATAATGAACCAAAAATTAAGAGTACATCGACATTTAAATCTAGGACACAAGACTCTAGAACTACTTTTCATAAAGGTCTTCAATCAAAAGGTTATCATCCAAAATTCGTCAACATTACCTACGATGAATTTAATGATCCTATCTTAAGGGCATTTAAAATTTGTCCAAACTATAATCAATACATTGATTCTTTAAGTTGGTTAAACCACATTCAAGAGTATCAAAAAACTACAGCGTATATCGAAGTTAGGAATAGAATATTAAATAGCCTATTCAAAAAATCCTATCTACAATACTTAGATGAAAAGCAAAAAAGATTTTATGACAATGAACATAATCTAATTATTGCGAATAAAGACGATATTATTTATAACCTCTTCAAATGTTTTAAGATTACTAGAAACTTACAATTAGAAAGTCACCCTAATCTAGAAATTTTCAGTGCTGAAGACTCTAAAATATTAACGAGAATAGACGATATACATTCCTTCTTTGAAAAAGGGCCAGGATATGAGGGGCGTGATATTTCATACAAACATGGAATTACGTTTCTAAAGTATTTACATACAAATATGAATGACTTTGTGAATGGCAAATCCGATTACGCCGGTAATTTTAATTTCGCACATACAAACACAGTTTTACCTGTTCTTGTTCTTTTAAACTTGGATAAGATTGGTGAGAGAAGTCTAGAAGAGTGGAATGAAACAGAAATTTCTACAATGGCCACAAATATATCCTGGATCCTATTAAATAAAGGTGGTGAAAGATATATTCAAATTCGTTGGAATGAACAATCTGTAAGTCTGCCATTGGAAGATCAAAATGATCATATCTATAAATATGATGACTATAATAACTATATGGAGTCAATTTTAACATCATATGGCCTGAATGTTCACCGAGGGAATTACAACGATATTTTATTTTCTATTTAATGTTTTGGTATATTTAATTTCCAAAACATTAATTAGTCTATGATCACACAAGAGGTATTTCAGTTTTTAGCTGATTTAAAAGAAAATAATCATAAAGATTGGTTCACTGAAAACAAACCAACTTATCAAAAGCATCATCAAACGGTTAAAGAGTTATTCACTCAAATTCAGGATGAATTAAATAAAACAGATCAGATTGAGGGTCATAAGATTTATAGAATTTATCGTGATGTCCGTTTCTCAAAAGATAAAACACCTTATAAAACATGGTTTTCTGGCTATTTTAGTCGTTTAAAACCAGCACTTAGAGGTGGATATTATTTTCATTTGGAAGATGGAAAATGTATGATTGGAGGTGGTTTCTATGCTCCCAATAAAGATGATTTGAAGAGAATTCGTGATGAGTTTACTTTTGGTGATCAAGAAATTAGAGGAATCATAGAAGACCCGACCTTCAAGAAATACTTTGGTACGCTTGAAGGCGATGGAGTGAAAACGGCTCCAAAGGGATACGATAAAAACGACCCTGCCATCGAATTGATCAGAAAGAAACAATTCTATGCTATGAGGTTTTTCTCTAACGAAGAGGTGTTGAAAGACAACTTTGTAGAAGAAGTAGTAAAGACATTTATCGCATTAAGACCATTCTTTGATTATATGTCAAATGTTTTAACGACAGACCTCAATGGAGAAAGTATTATATAAACCATATGTATCAAAAACCCCTGATTTAAATCCGGGGTTTTTGATACATATGGTTTATTGTTTTGTATAGATACCTTCTTTCTTAAATGCTTTAAAGGTATTCTTACTTATATTCTTATTCGTAAACACTTCGTAAATCGATGGTTTATCGTTCTTAGTTAAAAACTCCTGATAATTGAAGTAGAACTCTTCTTTGGAATTGATTCCCCAATAATGAACATCAAATTCTTTGGCCAAATGATGTGCATTGGTTCTTTGTTCTGTTTCGAAATATTCCTCTAACTCAGGTTGCCTTGTCGGTCCATCAATCATCCTAAATATCACGCCTCCTTGATTATTCAAAAGAAGAACGTTCAGATTAGAAGGCAGGTAATTATTCCAAAATGCGTTTCTATCATAAAAGAAAGCCAAATCTCCTGTAAGTAAGAAATGAGGTCTGTCCTTATCCGATATTGCATGACCAATTGCTGTACTTGTACTTCCATCGATACCGCTCGTTCCTCTGTTCGCATGAACATCTATATCGGGTCTTTGCAAACCAATAAAGTTGGCATAACGTACAGACATACTGTTAGCTAAATGCAAGACAGCATTTTCTGGCAATTCATTGATGAGATGATTGACGATCTCCAATTCTGAGAAAGATAGTAAATCAAAGAAATCGGTTTTGTTCGCTTTCACCTTATCATCTGCCTCTTTCCAATGGTTTAGGAAATCATCATCAAAAGATAATTCGAAGTCGGATAATTGATCGAAAAATGCTTCTGGTGTTGAGCGGATAACCGTAGATAATGATTGGAAAGGATCAGGCACTTCACCTGCTTCTTGAATATGTAATTGATATTTTGGAGGATTCTTTCTTAAAAACAATTTCAAGTTCTTAGAAATGACACTCATTCCAAAAGTAATGACGATATCAGGTTGTAACTCTTCTATTACTGTCGGCGTCAAAAAGACATCTTGATGTATGATGGCTTGATCTACAGATCCATAATTAGAGATAATATCAGAAACAACGGGGACATTAAGCTGATTTAAATACTCAACGATATAGTCGTTTCTCTGCTGTTGACCAGCAATAATCAGAACTTTCTTATTCGATTCAAAAAGTGGAATTAGTTTCTCTTCCCACGTTTCTTGATCTAAATAAGGTTCTGATTGAATGATTTCTCTTGTGGATTGTGGAGTGCTTTCATAAATGAAATGCTCCCCTTCTTCAGGATAAAAGGGCTCACGTAATGGCCAATTGATTTGGATAGGGCCTGAAGGATATTCTAAAGCATTGCACATGGCCTCTGCCCCAATTCTCTGACGATACCATTTAGCATCCTCATGAGAAAGATCTACCGGCATGTGGTATGCTTTCTTTATATGCTTACCAAAAATGTTCTGTTGTTGAATTGTCTGTCCATCCCACTGATCGATCCATTCTGTAGGACGATCTGCTGTGATCACAATTAAGGGAACTCTTTGATAATAAGCTTCCGCAACTGCAGGTGCATAATTTAATGCTGCTGTACCGGAAGTACAGGCAATGGCCACAGGTAAATTCGTTTGCTGAGCGATACCTAAAGCAATAAAAGCAGCTGAACGCTCATCGCTTACAGTTTTAGTGTTTATTTGAGGGTGCCTTGCAAATGCCAAAGCTAAAGGTGCAACTCTGGAACCGGGAGATAAAACAACATCCCTTACTCCTTTTTGGTAAAGTTGTTCGACAAAGTTGCCTACTTCTACAAGTAAATCTTTACGGTGTTGGCTCATGTAAATTATTTCTTACGTTCTACTACATAAGAGATCAACTGATGCAAAGCAGTTTTATATTCAGAATCTGGAAGTTCGTCTAAGATCGCTCTACCTTCTTTGATGTATTCATGCATTTTTTCTTCTGCATATTCTAATCCACCAGAAGATTTTACAAACTCAATAATTTCACGAACGACTTTCTGATTGGTATTTTGAGTTCTGATTTTGAAAATCACCTCTTTCTTCTTTAACCACTTGGCATTGTTTAATGCATAGATTAAAGGAAGCGTCATTTTCTTTTCTTTGATATCGATACCCAACGGCTTACCAATTTCGTCGGTGCCATAATCAAATAAATCGTCTTTGATTTGGAAAGCGATACCAATCTTCTCTCCCATCTTGTGCATCTTTTTGATCACTTCTTCAGATGCTCCACTTGATGCTGCCCCTACTGCTGTACAAGCGGCAATTAAAGTAGCTGTTTTCTGACGAATAATCTCAAAGTATACTTCCTCAGTGATATCTAAACGGCGTGCTTTCTCAATTTGCATCAATTCGCCTTCAGACATCTCTTTTACTGCTGTAGATACATGTCTAAGCAACTCGTGGTCGCCATTATCCACAGCAAGTAATAAACCTCTTGATAGTAAATAATCACCTACCAATACGGCTGTTTTATTTTTCCAAAGTGCTTTAATCGAGAAAAAACCTCTACGGTAATCGGCATCATCTACCACATCGTCGTGCACGAGTGTAGCTGTATGCAGCAATTCGATTAAAGAAGCACCTCTATATGTTTGATCCTCAATTTGACCAGTTGCCCCTGCAGTAAGAAAAACTAAAATGGGGCGCATTTGTTTGCCTTTACTCTTTACGATATAGCTCATAATTCTATCGAGTAGAGCTACATCTGTACGCATATGCTCTCTAAACTTCTTTTCGAAGATGAGCATTTGCTCTTGCACTGGTATTTGGAAATCTTTGACTTTTTTGGACATATTCTTTACCTAGCAATAGGAACGTAAGCAACTTTTTTGGTTTCAAAGAAATCTTCCTCGAAGATATCTGTCATTGGTGTTAAAGTGAATTTCTTCTTGTTTAATTTAGAGAACTCCTCTTTTAGATCGCCACCTTTCAAACAGATAATTCCGTTGTTTAATTCATGGCCTTGTTGGTGAGACACCTTTGTTCTCACCCATTTGTAAAGAACATCGATTCTAGTCACAGCTCTTGAAACCACAAAGTCATATTCTCCATCAACTTTTTCAGCACGAATTTGTTCTGCTATAACGTTAGTTAGACCAATTGTTTTCGCAATTTCGTTAACTACATTGATTTTTTTCCCGATAGAATCTACCAAATGGAATTTTACTTTAGGGAAAAGAATGGCCAATGGAATACCTGGAAAGCCTCCGCCAGTTCCTACGTCTAGAATCTCACTACCAGGTTTAAACTCGATAATTTTAGCAATACTTAATGAATGAAGGATATGACGTTCATAAAGATTCTCAATATCTTTTCTTGAAATGACATTTACTTTCTCATTCCATTCTGCATAAAGATCTTGTAATTGTCTGAACTGATGTTTTTGTACATCGGTTAGATTGTCAAAATATTTCTCTATGATATCAATATTACCCATTCGAATATGCTTAAATTACTCGCCAATATAAATTACTTGATGAAGATCAGGGGAATTATAAAACTCTAATCATTCATTCAATGCCAAAACTAATATATTTCGTTGATGTATTCTTCTTTTTTTGGCTTTCCTTTAAATTCATTGTCGATTTTTTTTCAATTAAAGCATCGAAAAAGGAATAATTCAGTTCAACTGTAATCTTTTGATGGAGAAAGATGACAGTTTTTCAATTTGAAAGTCATTTAAAATGAGTTCTCATCAACAATATCAAAGAACTATTAGATATGAAGATTCATCAAATCATTTGATTATACAATGTAAGATTTATGAAGAATAATGATCTTAACGATTTATTATCGTGTAAACTAATGGTTTTGAGTATTTTTCATCTATAGAAATTCACTTAGAAGCTATTTTTCTATATTAATACATCAACATCAAAGTAAAATCATACATAGAACTGTACATGCATGGTGAACATTTTCTATTCATGTGATGTAGTAGAGGCAAACAATATCTCAAAAACCTATCGAATATGACCAACTTTACCACTGATATGAACTCCAGGACTGGTGTGCTGAGTATAAGAATGAGGGGGTTCTTTCTTCCCGAACAATTTAATGAACACCTAGAGACAACATTACAGAGTATCCAAAATAATAAACCTAAAACGGTATTATTAGATGCTCGATTTATAGAGTCTGGCTGGATGAGCTCTAACCCATGGATGGTGAGCTGGTATTTACCAAAGATCAAATTACTTAAAGTCGAAAATTTTGGTGTCATCATCGAAGATGAATGCGACCCTTTTACTCAATTTTCAATAATTAATTTAGAAAATTTATTAGAAAACGAGCCAAGTTTAAAAATAACATTATTTGATTCGCCTGAGGAAGCTGCCATTTGGCAAAGAAAGATTTCTAAGGTGGCATAACAAAACATTAAAGGTTTTGGGTGGTTTGTTCACAGTTGCATAACTGTAAGGGATCTCTAGGTCGGAGATCCCATTTTTTTTGTCTAATTTTGATAGATCATATGTTTTATTATCCATATTTATGGAAGATCGGTAGTATTGAATGAGACAAAAAGTGGAAGAGAAATTAATCTTGGGTATAGATCCAGGAACGCAAGAGATGGGATATGGTTTGATCTTGGTGAAAGGTCAAAAATTAAGTCTTGTACAATATGGAGTGATACATTTGAAGAAATATGCAAATCATGCGATCAAGCTTAGAAAGATCCATGAGAGAATAGCTCATTTGATTGAAGAATATGGTCCTGATGAAATGGCATTGGAGGCTCCTTTCGTTGGACAAAATATACAATCTGCGTTAAAATTAGGTAGAGCTCAAGGGGTTGCAATGTCTGCAGCCTTAATTCGTGATATACCTATTACAGAATATGCTCCCAAAAAAGTAAAAGCTGCTGTAACAGGTAATGGTAATGCTTCTAAAGAACAGGTCGCTCATATGCTGATGAAACTTCTAAAGTTTAAAGTTGAAGACAATGTCCTTTTGGATGCCACTGATGCTTTGGGGGTGGCCGTTTGTCATTCTTACCAAAAGGGTCAAAATGTTTCAACTAAAAAATCTTGGTCAGCATTTTTAAAAGAAAATCCAGATCGGTTATCAAAAAAATAGAGGTCATTTCAGTTTTATTTGAAACAACCTCTAAGGGTTTTATACATTTAGGATTTCATCAATACTCGAAAGGTCTAATGTAATCCTTTTAGTTTCTTTTTTAGGTTGGAATCCTATAATCAGAATATCATCTGTCTGACTGTGTTCTCCCATCCATTCATCAATTTTTATGGCCATTAGAGATTTTTGAACATACATCGGCTTATCCGCAATATTGCTCATCAACTCTCTAAACGTTTTCTTGTAGAATTTCCTCCCTTCAGGACCTCCAAATTGATCTTGATAACCATCCGTACACATGTAAAAAGATAGAATATCACCTCTTCTTGATAAATCAATAGTGTGTTCTTTAAATTTCTCGTATTCTTTCTTTTTAAAGATATGTCCACCAATAGATTGTTTATTACCATCAATTACATCAATTAAATTCGCTCCTCCTTCCCTTCTTACTAAATAAAGTGGATGATGTGCACCGGCAAACTTTAAAACATTGGACGATTCGTCTAAAATACAAATACCAATATCCATTCCGTCCTTATTATTCATTTTGTCTTGTTTCAGTACAACTCGAATACGAACATGTAATTCATCAAGTAACTCAGCAGGTGATGTAAACTTTTTAGAATTCACCAAATTAGATAAAATCTCTCTTCCAAGAATTGACATAAAGGCCCCCGGAACACCATGTCCTGTACAATCAGCTACCGCCATATAGATCAGATCACCTTTTTGTTCGAACCAATAGAAATCTCCACTAACAATATCTTTTGGTCTGTAAAAAACAAAAGCATCGTTAAAAGAAGATCTTATCAATGAAATATTAGGTAATAATGCTTGTTGAATTCGCTTAGCATACTGAATACTAGAAGTCTGCTGCTTATTTTTTTCTTCCAACTGCAACAAAGTACCTTGTAGGATTTCATTATTATCAAGTAGTTGCTGACGATGTTTGTCTATCTCTGCAGTTTTTGCTTCCACTTGAGATTCCATATTCTGATAATTTACCGCAGTATCTAAAGCGTTAATCAGATAAGTCACAATACTTCCCAACATGTTAATTTGAACATCAGAATAAGCATTAATATGTTCACTATGTACCGCTAAAACACCCAATTTCTTTGAAGATGAAGTCAATGGTAAATACACTAATGAATTTACTCTTTCTGATGTTGTAACAGGTAGGAAATGTTTCAACTCAGGAGATGATAAAAAGTTATTAGAAACAATTGGTTCTTGTCTCTCATAACACTGAACCCCTAAATGATTATTTTCTGAAATTGATCTATCAAAAGCATAAGGTTTACCTTCAACACTATAACCTCTGTAATGAAGTTTATTTTCTTGATAGATACCAATTAAAAATGAATTGAATTCTAACGTATTATTTAGAGAGTGATAGAACTCTTGTACAATTTTATCCACTTTTAAATGCTTACTGATTTTGGCTCCAATTTGACGAATTGTTTCAATTTTATCATACGTCTGAGCAAGTTCTTCTTTTTGAATTTCAATCTCCTCAGTCCTTTCATTCATCCTTTCAATCATATAATTAAAATCGTTGGATAAATCACCTATTTCATCCTTTGTTTTAATCGTATATAATTCGCCAATAAAATCATCCTCTACAATTTTCTGAATAGATTTTGATAATTTATTGATAGGCTTACCTAGTCTACTTAGTAAATAGAAAAGTAGAATTGCATTTACTGATAATATTGACAGTGCAAAAACTATTAACACTACAATATTTAGTTTTTTCCAAAAATTATTATAATCAACAATTAAATGATGAATACTTTTTAGTTTTCCCTCAATTGCAGCTAATTGAGTATCCAGACGATCTTTAATTCCAGGGTGTCCATAAAAACCTAGTTGCTCATCTAATTTTACTAAAGCACGGAAATTTTCTCTGTACTTTTCTAATGCTCCATTTAGATAAATCTTTCCATATTTATCAATAGACATTCGACTAATATCTCCTATAAGTTGATCGACAACTTTGCTTAACTTTTCTTCATATTGCGTATCTTTTCTTAAGATATAATCCTTCTCATGTCTTCTTAACATAAGAATTTTAACTTGATCAAGTGAGTATCCAGAGTTCATCACAGAATAGATAGAACGCCTCATGTCGCCCTCTGTACCATAACTTTTAAAACCTCTTTTCAACTGTACAGAAACCAAGCTATCGAAAATCGTTGAATAAGATTGAAGGTCTTTTTCCAGTTCCCTTAATTCAGGAATCACCTTAGCGGAATGTACATAAGAATTAGTGTACATCTCCTCTAGTTTTTCTTGAATTTTATTTAAATTTTCTTCGTGAGTGGTTAGATAATCATTTTCCTTAGTTTCATAAAAAGACGGGTTAATTGTCTCTGTTAAAAGAAATGATTGTTTATCTGATTTTAGATCTTGAATGTTGGATGTAATTTCATCCAATTCCAACGCTACTTGTTCTGCTTTATTCGTTACACTTCGAATATAAGCATATACTGAAAATAATAAGAAAATGATTAAAATGTTGGCTGCAAAAGACCAGATTAGTCTTGTCTTTATACTTTTAGCTTGTCTTTTTTTGGGAGTTAGTTTCATGGCTTTTTGAGTTAGAATACTGGAATATATCCTTTGTGAGCTATTATTTGTTGACCTTTATCTGATAAAGCAAAACTTACAAATGAAGTTACTTTTGATTTATCAGAAATTCTGTAATAAAAATAAAGAGGTCTTGAGAGTGGATATGTTTTACTTAATGCATTTCTAAATGATGGGTAAACGTAATTCCCTCCTTTTTCACTAATAGATAAAGGTTGTACCACTTCTTCTACATATGCGATACCGCAATAACCAATAGCCCCTTTGATCTTGCTTACATTCTCCACAACACCTGCATTCGAATGTACTTCAATATAATCTTCTGGAAGTTCATCACTTTTTACCACAACGGATGTCATAAAACCATAACTACCAGAATTTTTATCCCTAGAAATGACGGTTATTGGGAGGTTTTCTCCTCCAAGTTGTGACCAATTCGTAATTTGCCCTTTATATATTTTTATTAATTGTGTGAGCGTAAGCTTTGTTACTGAGTTAGAAGGATGAGTAATAATAGACAATGCATCGTAGGCAATCACCTTTTCAATTAACTGATCGATATTCTCTTCTATATTGGTTTTTTCAGTTGATTTCACTTTTCTAGAAGACAATGCCAATTCTGTCTCAAAGCTTTTTAACCCTTTGAAGCCAAGAGAACTACCTCCCCCTACTACTTCAACAGGCTCATTACTATTGTCGTAATTATTAGCAAGTGCTGTGACTAAAGGAAGCATCGTATCACTCCCTTTTGTGTTTAGTATTTCTTGAGCTGATAGTTGTTTACCAAAAATGACAATTGAGAAGAGCGTGATAAAAGTCAACCCCTTTGTTGAAATATTCATTTTGCTTAATTTAATTTTGTTACGCAAATATTGATTTCTGATGTTACATTATTCGTAACAGAGTTTTACATTTTAATCACTACTCATTGCATTCATTTAAGAAAAAAATGTAATAATTTTAGACGAATTTCATACTTTTGTTGATTATCAATGTATTCACTAATGAACTTAATGTTAATAATATGATAAAACTGTGGGTGTGGCTTTTCAAATTTTTTGGTTGGAAAGTGACAGGAGAGGTTCCATATCATTTAAAAAAATGTGTTGTTGTAGTTGGACCACACACTAGTTTTTGGGACTTTATGGTAGGCGTTCCTGCTCGAGCTATATTAGGTTTAGAGTCAAAATATTTTATCAAAAGTGATCTATGTAAAGGACCTCTAGGCAAACTACTGATCAAGTTAGGAGCAATTCCTGTAGACAGAAAGAAAAATAACACTCGTTTAGTGGACTTAGCAATCAATGAGTTTAATGCTCGTGAAGAATTGATTATAGCAGTAACTCCTGAAGGAACAAGGTCTTACAGTCCTAAATGGAAAAGCGGTTTTTGGCATATTGCTAGAGGAGCAAATATTCCTATTATTATGATTGGTTTCTGTTTTAAAAGAAAAGAAGTAGTCATTGGAGATTATTTCATGCCATCTGATGATAAGGAAGCTGATATTCTTAAAATCAAAACATATTTAAGCGACTTTACAGGAAAGCATCCAGAAAAAGGAATACTTAAATCAGAATTATAGTTCAAACCACTATTTGATCTAGTATATAAAAAAGAAGGCCGAATCAAGTTATATTGATTCGGCCTTTTATATATCTATCAGTTATCTACTATTTAGCATATAACTTTTCTCTCAATTCTTTGATTTGTTCACTTGAGATATACTCATCGTATGGCATATGACGATCGATGATTCCGTTAGGAGTTAATTCGATCACACGGTTACATACAGTTTGGATTACCTCGTGGTCATGAGATGACATCAAGATGTTACCAGGGAAATTAATCAATGAGTTGTTTAATGATTGGATAGATTCCAAGTCCAAGTGGTTGGTTGGAGTATCCAAGATCAAACAGTTCGCATCAGTCAACATCATTTTAGACATCATACAACGCATTTTTTCACCTCCTGATAGTACAGATGATTGCTTAAAGATCTCTTCACCAGAGAACAACATTTTACCCAAGTAACCTCTAATAAATGCTTCAGAAGTATCATGAGAATATTGACCTAACCAATCTACAAGGTTTAGATCGTTTTGGAAGAACTCACCATGTTCCAAAGGTAAATAAGCTGTTGTGATAGTTACACCCCATTTGAACTCACCTTCAAAATCTGTGTCTTTTTCATTCAAGATTTCGAAAAGCGCAGTCATGGCTCTTGGGTCTCTTGAAATGAATACGATTTTATCGTCTTTTTGCATGTTGAATTCAACATTCTTAAAGATCGTTTCCCCGTCGATAGATTTAGTTAAACCTTCTACCTCAAGGATATTGTTACCTGCTTGTCTTTCTGGAGTAAAGATAATACCTGGGTACTTTCTTGATGAAGGCTGAATTTCTTCTACATTCAATTTCTCCAACATCTTCTTACGAGAAGTTGTTTGTTTCGACTTTGCAGCGTTAGCAGAGAAACGAGCAATGAATTCTTTCAATTCTTTGATTTTCTCCTCAGCTTTCTTGTTTTGTTGCGCTTGCTGACGTGAAGCTAACTGACTTGATTGATACCAGAATGAGTAGTTACCAGAGAATAAAGAAATCTTTTGGAAATCGATATCTACAATCTGTGTACAAATTGAGTCTAAGAAGTGACGGTCGTGAGAAATTACCAATACCGTTCTATCGAAGTTAGCCAAGTAATCTTCTAACCATGAGATCGTCTCTTGGTCCAAGTCGTTGGTAGGCTCATCAAGTAATAAGTTATCTGGCTTACCAAATAAAGCTTGTGCCAATAACACACGTACTTTTTGCTTACCACTTAAGTTGGCCATTGTAGAGTAATGCAAATCTTCAGAAATGTGAAGACCACTTAATAAGTTGGCTGCATCCGACTCAGCATTCCATCCGTCTAGATCTTCAAAACGCTCTGTCAATTCAGAAATACGGATACCATCTTGCTCGTTGAAGTCCTCTTTAGCATAAAGATCTTCTTGCTCTTTTTTGATAGCCCATAGTTCATCGTGACCCATCATTACAGTATCCAATACTGTAGATTCGTCAAATTCGTGGTGATCTTGCTTTAAAACAGAAAGTCTTTCTCCTTTACCAATGGATACACTACCTCTAGTAGGATCTTGTGCACCATAAAGTGTTTTCATGAATGTAGATTTACCTGCACCATTAGCACCGATGATACCATAGCAGTTACCTTCAGTAAATTTAAGATTGACATCTTGGAAAAGCACACGCTTACCAAATTGTACGCCTAAGTTTGAAACTGTAATCATTATATATTATGAGATTTTCAATGTAGGTGCAAAAGTAGGATTTTGTGTTAAAGTATAAAAATTTGAGATATAAATAGTTTTGAATAAAACGATTAAATATAAGTTTTTATCCTTCAAATTCTCTATTTATGTTTCTAATAAACTAAATTGCCGTATGAATGAACAAATCGCGGTATTAATCAAAAAATATAAAGACCTTTCTAAAGAGTCTGAACATGAAGCTGCTGCTAAAATCACGAAAGAATTTGTCTCAGGTAAATTTAGAGAAAGAGTGATAGAGGCTGCTTTTGAAATGCTTGCAGAAAGTGATAAATATGATGAAGACCACCCTCTAGGTGGATATTATTATGTAATTTATGAAATGCTTCATGCTGGAGCATATTTATTAGCAAAAGAAGATAAAAGTTAAGATATCATGGATCAAGAAAAGAAACCAGAAAATCAAATCAATATTGAACTTACTGATGATGTAGCTGAAGGTACTTATGCGAACTTAGCTATGATTGCTCACTCTAATTCTGAGTTTGTGATCGATTTTATTCGTATGATGCCCGGCTTACCTAAAGCAAAAGTAAAATCAAGAATTATCCTAACACCAGAACATGCTAAGAGACTGTATATGGCACTTCAGGATAACCTAAAAAAATATGAAGCTCAGTTTGGACCAATTGGTAAAACTGAAGAGGCTCCAAAATTTCCAATGAATTTTGGAATGACAAACCAAGAGCCACAATAACAAAAAAGGACACATTTTAAAATGTGTCCTTTTTTGTTACCCAATTTTTTGACCATTCGCCACAGGATTGTCCATAGTAATTAAGTTCACTTCTTTGTCTTCTCCTATAGCTCCCATCACCAAACATTCCGACATAAAATTGGCAATTTGTTTAGGTGGGAAATTCACCACGGCGACCACCTGCTTTCCAACAAGTTCTTTGGGTTGATATACTTTAGTGATTTGAGCAGACGATTTTTTAACTCCAATATCCTCACCAAAATCAATTTTTAATTTATAAGCAGGGTTCCTTACCTCCTCAAACACTTCAGCGTGAATAATAGTCCCTACTCTCATATCAATCTTAGTAAAATCGTCCCAACCTATCATTTGTTTGATATCTTTTTAATGTTTCCGTCCTTACTTAATTTCACCTGAATTTCTTTTAATTCTTTAGCCCCATAAGTATTTATTTCTCTATACCTCATGGATGCTTGTAGATTTCTTCCCTTCTCGTAAACCGTTGTTTCTACGTGTTCAAAAGACTCAGGATCGTTCATATTTTTCTTCACCTCTTCTACTACAGCGATAATTGCTCCTTCATCGTCGAGTAATGAGGCTATTTTTTCTTTTTCATTTATCTGATCAGACAAGCTTGCAATTTTTTTGGTATCAAAATCCTGATCAACTTCTGCAAGTAGATCTCGGGCATCATCAAATTCTTTTTCTGCCATCAATTTTTCTACTTTTTCAATTTTTAACTCGTTGTCTAAATCATCTATTTTTGATAATAATAGATCTCTCTTCTTTTTAGAATAAGACGTATCAATTTTAGCATAATATACTTTAGCTTTATCTACATTTCGCTCTTTAATATATACTTTAGTCTTATTGATGTTTTCTTCTAAAGTCGCTGTAGATAATTTATATCTTAATCGATCCACTTCCTCTTTCTTATAATCATTTGAAATGAGGCTTAAGAATTTTTCTGCTGATCCATACCAACCTTTCTTCAAACTTAGTTTAGCTTGAGTCATAGCTGTCTCATTCAACTGGTTCTTCAGAATTATTACGCTATCCTTTTTGTAGTCACTTGATAATAAAGATAACTGAAGCTTGGCTTGTTGTAAACTTTCCAGTTTTCCTTGTTTTAGAAAACCTTGAATGTTCACAAACCTACTATCATCAAACTGTAGTGTATTCTTGATTTCTCCGGCATAAAAGAAATAAAATATAGCTGCTCCACCACCAACAAAAAATAATAGAAATACGATTAGTAATCCCTTTTTCATAAAAAATAAGTGTTTGTTTTAAAAAAGTTAGTCTCAAAAATGTTTCCAAAATTAATGATGTAAAAATAAGAGATTCAATGAGAAAAATTAATTTTAACTTTTCATAACACAACACTAATAATTCTACTAACGAATTTATATACGATTTTGAATTATGTTTATTTTTCCAAATAATATTTTGATACCTTAAAATACATATTCATATAGTCATGTTATTTCTTTAAATAATTACATTCAAATCAGTTAATTAACATATTTTTACATTATGCATTTAACATTGTACACACTATAGTGTTGTTAAATTTAACCAAATATCACTTTGGAGATTACAAATTTTTCGTCTTATATTTATACTCATAAAGCAGCAATAAGAAATAGTTTTTGGGTTATTAAAGGAATTTACAAGTCATATCCACTGGATATGACTTGTTTTTGTTTATACTTCTTCAAAATCTTTATCAAAAGTGATTTTATGAAGGTTTAGTGCCGAAGCTGGTGCTACATAGCCTAATTGTGTTCGATTATCATTAGGTAATAATGCTTCTCTAATATCATCAAGTGATAATTCCCCTTTTCCAAGCATAAATAAAGTACCGATCATCATACGTACTTGATGACGCATAAAACCTTTACCATGTACATAAAAGATATATGATTTTTTAGGAAAGAAAGTCGCTTGAATTTCTGTGTTCTCTTTAATCTCACAATAATCTATTGTCCTTTCAAGACTCACTCCTTCTTTGGGTTGCTTACAAAAGCGACCAAAGTAATGAGTACCTTCGTATAACTTTGCTCCCTCTTTCATTAATTCAATATCCAAATCATGTTGGATGCTTATCATATAAGGTGAACAGAAAGGATGTATCTTCTCACCAAAAGTAAATAAATATTGATATTCTTTTGTTTTACTATCCTGAATGATGTTGAATTTATCGTCTACCTTTCGAATCGAGAGTCCTTTAATATCTTGTGGAAGATTCTTATTGAACAAATCAAAAAATTCTGATTCATCTAATTCTTGCCAGACAAATAATTCAAAAGCAGAATGATTGGCCGAAACATAAGTATCTGTTCTAGATGTCCCCAATGTTTTAAACTTCACTTCACCACCTAAAACAAAGTTGATGGTTTTATTAATCATTCCTTGAACAGTTTTAAAACCTGGCTGTATCATCCATCCGTGAAAACGATATCCACAATATTGAATTTCGATAAGGTAATTATGTCTTTTATTTTTCATTTTAAATACTTTTCAACTTTTTGGATGTTTCAAATTTAACACCCTTCCCTATACCTTGTATTATATATTCGGATTTTTAAATTATATCGCCTCATCCTTAAAATATGTTTAATAAAATACGTTTTTAGATGAGAAATTTTGTAAATTATTGTGACTAATGCTAAACCCCAATAACAATGGCGATTTATAATCGTACTATTGATTATTCTAAACTATAATGAAAATGATACAAATAATTGATGGGAACTTTGAAGAACTATGGAATATTTACTCCTATTCTTTTCCCGAAGACGAACAAAGAAGTAAAGAAGACATCCTTCAGCTAATGCATGAAGGAGAATTGCATTTCAAAGGCATTTATGAACACGATACACTCTATGGTTTAATTGCCTATAGACAGCTTGATAATTTTATTTATATCGAGTACTATGCTATGGCAAAAGAATCACGTGGTTTAGGCCTTGGTACTAGATTTCTAAACTTCTTTACTCAGCAATTTAGACACTATTGTATTGTCTTAGAAGTAGAAAAACCTACATCAGAAGTGAGTCAGAAACGTATTAAATTCTACGAGAAATCTGGTTTCAAATTCAACAACAATAATTTTGAACAACCACCTTTAACAGATGATGGTAATGCTGTGCCAATGAATCTTATGTCATGGCCTATCTTAATTGAAGATACAGGATTTGAAATGGTAAAAGATATATTATACAAAAAAGTATATCATTTAGTTTAAATAAATGATATATGACCTACGGATAAATTTTTACCATTAGTATCGCTCAATACTAACTTATTGATGTCCTTTTCGATATAATTAGTAGAAATTGATACCTCTACTTTATTATTTGGTAATACAACAGGCTTGATAAATTTTAACTCAATTTCTTTTATCGGGCCTTTTTCTTTTTCCACTGATTCAAATGTTTTTGCTAATTGACCTAAACCATGAAGAATTTTTTTCTTAAATGGTGTTTTCTGTGCAATAAAATCTACCCAGTGTATTGGATTAAAATCTCCTGTTAACTGTGCAAACTCATATCCTGCTTCTTCTAAAACTGACCATTCTCCAACGGTGGTCATTTCTATCTCCGTACGATCAAAAGTGGTGGTCTTCTTTTTCTTTCCGATAATAAAAGCAGAGAATAAAGTCACTTCTATAATAGTTTCCTCTTTTTGATGACCCACATATAATTTCTGCTTTACTCTTGCTCTACCATTATCTTCAGTTATATCTATAATTTCTGTTTTTGCAAAAAGTGTCTTATCTCTACTTAGCTTACCGTACACCTTTAAATTCACACCTTGATTAATGATTTTTGAGATTTTATAAGGCACCATGCACAATAAAGACATTCCTAAGTGAAGTGCAAATTGACTAAACATATGAGGAGGAACGCTATCTGAATATTTAGATACGTCTGTACCTGACCATAATGAGTAAGCTTCAATAAGTTTATCTGTTGGTTGTTTTAGCGTTTTTTCAAGAACTGGAATATCCTTTTTATTAGAAGATTCTAAAAACGGAAAAATCGTTTTGAAAAATATCCTCGTAATCATTCCGATCATTTTCCTCTGTTCCCAAACAAACTGTGTCTTCTTCATTATATCAAAAAGTTATTCATGTATTCCTAAGCTAAACGAATAAAATACGCTTTCATTCGTTCAAACAGTGCAGGTGTAATTTTAAAAAATTTAATGTGTATCACGATACAATACACAAATATAAAAAAAAGCATATGCTGAAAACAACATATGCTTTAACTCATCTATTTCCGATATTAATTACAATAAACTTTGCCAGCCTCCAGCGTTATAAACTTCTTTAACGCCTGCTGCCTCAATTAATGCTTTTGCAACACCTGCTCTACCTCTAGACAAACAGCATAAAACAATTGGTGAATTAATGTCCTTTACCTCTTGTATTCTTGCTTGAATATCGTTTACTGGGATATTAATGGCATTTTCAATATGTCCTTCATCAAACTCCATTTCAGAACGTACATCAATTAATGTTGCACCGTTTTGTATTAATTCTTTATAGTTCATATCATGTTTATTTTAGTACAATACAAATGTAACAGATTGATTATTCGCCGATTGTAACATTTATCACATAAAAAGAAAGCCAACGAAATTCGTCGGCTTCTTTAGAATCGATAGTACAGTACAAATAAATTCTTTATTGAATATCAAAGACAGTTACTTTTTTATCATCTTTCGAGTAAGCAACTACTTTGTCTTCATTTGCTCCAATTTCAGATATATCATTCAATTTTATTAAAGCCATTTCTTTTAATGATGTTTTATGGTAAACAGTTAGGGTATTGTCATCTCTTTCTGCAACAAATAAATAATTACTATTCACAGCAAGAGTCACTTTACCTTTTAAACCTGACAAAGTTTTAAATAAATCGCCTGTTTCCTTGTTAATAATAGCCACTTTACCCCCACTGTATGCATAAATATAATTAGCATCTTGAGTAGCATTCATACCAAAGCTTAATGTAAAGTCTAGTGTTCCATTATCTTTTAAGACTCCATTATCAAGTGTATAATCTTTAATTTTTTCAGATGGGTCAAACCAATACGTATGATTACCATCCACTAAGACATAGTTTAAGAACATTGTACCATATGGATTATCTTTTTTCATGGTTTCAGTGGTGATATCTCCTTGATCATCCAAACCCAATTGTATGATATCCTCACCAGCTTCTACAACTACCAAACCTGCCTTGTTATAAGTAACAGTAGAATAATTACCCGTTTTAAATGATGATGTCTTCTGACCATTTGCAATATCCATAACCACTACTTGATTATCAAAAGCACCCCCATCTACTACATATATTTTATTACCATTCACTACCATATCGTTAATCTGATGATCGACAGCAAATGAATTACTTTCAACTAATTGTATATCTTTCGAATCTTCCACTGTTGGAGTACCCAATGTAATTTTATCAAAATTTGTGGTCGCACTTTGTCCATCAGGTGTTTGATTTGGACTTTCAGTTTGAGGTTGAATATTTTCTGGTTCTATTTTATTCGTATTATCACAGCTAAATAATGCTGATGATAAAGCAACAGCTACTAAGATTTTTGTGAGTTTCATAATTTCATAAGTTATTTGATGCTATATATTTTACGGTTTTTTAACACCTTAAGTGGTGTATAAATGAATATTTATTCATTATGTTAAGTATTATTAAAACACCAATAATCTTAATCGACTTAAAATCAACAACTCGTATATTTAGTTTAAACACAAACTAACGTTATCAATATGACTGAAAAAGAAAAAATGATCAATGGTTTACCCTATAATGCGGATGAACCTTCTTTAGTAGCAGATAGAAAAAGAGCGAAAAAATTAATGAAAGAATACAATGATTCTCCTGTAGATCTTAAAAAAGAGGTCTTGGATGAATTATTCGGACAAGAATTTAATGCACATATCGAAGCTCCATTTAGAGTTGATTATGGATATAACATAAAAATTGGCCATAGCTTTTATAGTAATTTCAACCTTACCATCTTGGATGTTGCTCCTGTTGAAATCGGTTATCATGTTTTTATCGCACCTAATGTACTAATTGCGACTGCTGGACATCCCGTTGATCCTATTGAAAGAAGTAATGGTGTTGAATTTGGTAAACCTATCAAAATTGGAAACCGAGTTTGGATTGGAGGAAATGTAGTGATTCTACCTGGGGTGACTATTGGAGACAATGTCACTATCGGAGCAGGAAGTGTCGTCACAAAAGACATTCCTTCTAATACTGTTGCTGTAGGCAACCCTTGCAAAGTGATAAAACATATATAATAAAAAAGCCGTCTAAATCATTATACTATGTTTTAGACGGCTTTTTTAAATAGTATATTTCTAATCCAATATTTCTGCTAGATCGTTAGTCGATGGTGCAAAAGAATAAGCACCTGTAACAGCAGTAGAATAATTCATAATTTGATCTGAGTGTCCATCTTCTGTATTACCCAACATTCTATCTAATTGAATGTCTACACGGAAAGGATCACAAGTGTATGAGATAAACATTAATCCTCTTTCCTTAGCTGATCCAAATGGGAAAGATCTTCTCCAAATCTTCATAGCCACTCCATCATGCTTCGCATCTGTTCTAGATACGTGAGAATCTACTGGCATATCGTCACCTTCTAACTCAATAGAATCTACTTTCGTTCTACCAATAATCTTTTCTTGAACACTTACTGGCAGTTCATTAAACTTCTGTAAATCGTGCACCCATTTCTGATGAAAAACAAAAGATCCACCTTCTCCTTTTTCACCTGCTGGAATTAAAGCAGCAGCATATTTCTTTTCTTCTTTAGGATTGGCAGATCCATCCACAAAACCTGTTAAGTCTCTATGGTCTTTATATACAAATCCATTTTCTGATAATACCACTTCGGCAACATCAGTTAATGATTCTTGAATCTTTAATGTTTGATCTAACACTGCAGATGTATCAACACCTACAATTCTAAAATAAATATCCGCTTGAGTGGATGGCATTGAATATCCATTCTGACCTTCCAACGTCTTAAATGAATTTAGTTTTTCTGGTAGATGTGCTGCTGATATTTTATCTAATACATCTTTCCCGAAAGATACAACTACTTCTATCCCTTCGTCTTCTGTTTTAATCGCTTTTTTAATTGCCTTTTTGATCGAAGGGATATCACTTGATGTAACCTTGAATTCTGAAACGTTAAATACGTTTGCTTCTTCGTTGAAGATGCCTAATTGATAATTTGTCATTATAATTAATAAGTAATTTTTATTTTAGATTCACTTGTAAAGTTAACGTATTCGAGTCTCTTTTTTCCATTTTCATTATCAAATATTAGTGAGTTTTATCACTAGACTTCAAAGAGTTATCCTATTTCATTGTATAATACTTGGTAACAATAAATTAAGATTTGAATTTTATTGATTACCTTTCGAACCGTTTCAGTGAAATCAACCATAACAATTATACTTTATAATGATCACCAAGATTATTTACGGCATATTTATTAAACCAATCACATTGTTACCTTTCAGTATCTTATTCAAGATTTCTGATTTCCTTTATTTTGTTTTATACAGGATCTTAAAGTATAGAACAAGTGTGGTGAGAACGAACCTTAAGAACTCATTCCCAGAAAAATCACATGATGAAATCATTGAGATTGAAAAAGAGTTTTATGTGCATTTATGTGATTTGATCGTAGAATCATTTAAGGTATATAGTATCAAGGAAGATGAATTCTTTCAGCATATTGAGTATGATGACAATGGTCTGATCGATAAATATAAGGACAGGAACTTATGTGTTATTGGTACTCACTTCAATAATTTTGAATTTGCTGCAACTTCAGCTACCAAGGCTGTTGGACGAGAAGTCCATGCACTTTTCTCTAAATTATCAAACGATTTCTTCAACAAGCGTATGAAGGAATCTAGAAGTCAATTCGGTACTGTATTTATCGAAAAAAATGAAGCGAAAGAATTCTTTAGCGAAAAACATGAAAAGCCTTTTGCTGTTATTTTTGGAGCTGACCAATCGCCCACTTACAGTAAGAATGTAATATGGACTGATTTCCTGAATCAAGAAACTGCTTGCTTCTTTGGGCCTGAGAAATATGCAAAAGAACACAATATGGTGGTTATTTTCACTAAAACGATTAAAGTGAAAAGAGGCTATTATAAGTTAACTTTCGATGTGGTAACTGAAGATCCATTAAACGAACCTCATGGTGCTATTACTGAACGTCATAATAGATTCTTAGAGAAAGTAATTCAAGAAAATCCTCCCTATTGGTTATGGACACACAAGCGTTGGAAGAGAAAAAGAAATGAAAACGAGGAAGTACTTCCTGCTTCTTTTTAAGGAAATATATTTGACTAAGTTGGAAGAAACCTCTTGGTCGTTTTAATTAGCCCATGATTGAAGTCATGGGTTTTTTATTGTTTAATTTAATAATGCCCAAAGCAACTATACAAATAGATGTCATCACCATCTACATAATATACAAGACGATCTTTTTTATTGATTCTCCTTGAATAATAACCAGATAAATTATTCTTCAGAGCTTCGGGACTTCCTTTACAACAAAGTAGACCATTAATACTGATGTCTTGGATAAGTTCCTTGATCTTATCCATATCCGATTTTCTATTTTTCTTTTTAAGGATTTTATATCCTTTATCAAAAGTAGCTGTAGTTTTAAAGTTCATCTAGGTGGTTAAAAAGATCATCGACATTATCAAAACTCTTTGAACGGCCTTCTTTACGATCATGATCAGACTGTTTAATTTCATCAACAATATCTTTGTCACTGAGAATATACGATGTTTCTTTCCAAGATCTATATTCAGCCTCTTCTACAATAATGTAATTACCTTTTTTTGTGGTTATAGCAAGTTCTTCAGAGTTATTAGTTATCTTATCTAACCACTCTTTTGCGTTATTTCTGAAATTGGTTATTGAAGTAATAAGCATGTAATTATGTATTTAATTATGTACGCAATATAATGCATTATTAGATATATAATGAATTAATTAACACTTTAGTAACAAGTTAACAATTTACATTAATCCTTTTTCTAGGGGTCTTTGAATTAGTTTGCAGTATAACTTTTTAATCAAAGCCGAGTTATATATCCATGAATAAAGAAGCATATAAGCACTTATCGGAAGTTGATCCCATATTATCGAATATACTCCATGAGGTCGAATTAGAGCCTATCGAAAATACTCATTCTATATTTCATGATTTAATGAGTTGCGTTATCGAACAACAAATTCATTATAGAAGTACTAAAAATATATTTAAGAACTTACTAGCTAAAGCTGATATTACTCTTCTTACTCTAGATAACTTCCCCATTTTTGAAGAACAGGCTTTAAGCCAAATCAAGTTATCAGAAAGGAAGTTCGAGACAATACATCATACGGTCACCTTCTTTACAGAACATTCAATAGATTGGTTATCACTTGATGATAACGAGGTAAGAAATCATCTAAAATCAATTAAAGGTATTGGTGTTTGGACAATGGACATGATTTTATTGTATTCTCTAGAGCGGTCTAATATCCTTTCTTATGACGATTTCCATCTCAAAAATATGATGCAAAAACTCTATTATCCTGAAAGAGAAAAAGTAGGTAAAAAAGAGTTGAAATTGATAGGTGAAAAATGGGCTCCATTTAAAAGTTTGGCTTTCCTTACTTTAATGCAATACAAAAAAGACATAAAAAAAAGGGGAAACAAATAGCTTCCCCTTTCTTCTTGACAAAACAATTGATTTATTGCAACTGCTTGAAATGTATTGCTTGACCACCACCAGAGTTCATCTGAATAAGAAGTGCTTCTTCCGAAGTAACATTCTTTTCTAGAATCTCATATTTCTTTGGATTGTTCAAGTAAGTGGTACCTTGTGCATCCGTGTAGATTGTGGCTTTGTATAATTTATTTGGTTCTAAGAAGTCTAAACTTACGCTTACCGCTCTACCTGTTTCATCAGTAGCAGCACCAATAAACCATTCATCTCCTGCTCTTCTTGCTGTAATTGCATATTCTCCAATTTGACCAGAAAGCATTTTACTTTCATCCCAATCTGCTGTTGATGTTTCTAAGAATTTGAAAGCAGCTAGGTCTTTCTCATAATTCTCTACTAAATCAGCCGCCATTTGTAATGGGCTATAAAGAATAATTGATAATGCCATTTGTTTCACTAAAGTAGTATGTACTCTAGCTTCGTTCATGATTTCTGCTGTTGTATTCCAAGCTACTCTATTTGGTGAGTTCTCGTATTTTACATCAAAAATACCCGGTGTATAATCAATTGGTCCACCTAACATTCTAGTGAAAGGTAAGATTAATGTGTGCTTAGGAGGGTTACCATCTGACCATCCGTTCCATTCCATACCTCTAACACCTTCACGTGTCATCATGTTTGGCCATGTTCTACGTATACCTGTTGGTTTGATTGGTTCGTGAGCATCCAACATAATTTTATGTTTTGCTGCTTTCTCAACAACTCTACGGTAATGATTTACCATAAACTGACCGTGATGATGCTCTCCTCTTGGGAAGATACCACCTGCATAACCTGTTTTCAAAGCATTGATACCTAAATCCTCATAAAGATTAAATGCTTCATCCATATACTTTTCATAAGATGGGATATCACCACCTGTTTCGTTATGCATAATTAAAGCAACACCATTATCTTTAGCGTATTTAGCTACTTCATTTAAGTCATAACCTTTTGCCGGAGTAATGTGATCAAAAGCATCTTTCTGACCCCATTTATCCCAACCTGAGTTCCAACCTTCAACCACTACACCACCGATGTTATGGTTAGCGGCAAAATCAATATATTTCTTTGCTGCTTCTGTTGTAGCACCTTGTCTTGGACCTTCTTTCCATTCTTTTGTACCAATATGGAATTCCCACCAAATACCTAAGTATTGCATAGGTTTAATCCAAGAAGTATCTTCAATTTTGTTCGGTTCATTTAGGTTGATAATCAAGTTTGAATTCACAAGATCTTGTGCTTGTCTACCCACTTGAATCGTTCTCCAAGGTGTTACCGAAGGAGCTGATGTCCTTACTTTATCACCATTTGCCCAAGGAACTAATACCGATTCGTACGTATATTTTTGTTTCTCATCTAGCTTCAATGTCATACCAGCATAATCTGTCAATGCTGCCTCATGAAGACTGATATAGTAATTTTCTTTTGTCTTGAAAGTAACTGGAGTAGCTACCCAAGAAGCTGAATCAACATTAGTATGATTGTATAATTTTTCGTAAGTATCATAATCAGCCCAAATCCACCATGTATCATGATTTCCTGAAAGTTGGAACTGAGTCTTCTCGTTGATGATTACAAAATCATTTAAGTTCTTTTGTTCTGGGAACTCATAACGGAAACCAACTCCATCATCAAATACTCTGAAAACTACATCTAAACGTCTTTCCAAGCCGTCTTTTTCTTGTAGCTTCACTCTTAGTTCACTATGATGATCTTTCACTGTTTTATTTTCACCCCACGGTTGTTGCCAAGTTTCATTGAAAGTGGTTCTCAACTCTCCAACAATCTTAAAGTTTTTATCCAATGCAGGCTGATCTTTCAGTTCGAAGCCTAGGTAAGACTTTTTTATTATCGGTTCCCCTGCCCAGGTCACTTGATACCAAGCTTCACCATCAGAGTTTGTGGAAACTTCTACTGCTAACTTTTCATCCGGCGAGGTCACCACTAAATAATTTGGTGTGCAGGAGAAAGATAAGATAGTTAAAATGAGTAATACAGATAACTTTAAACGCATCATTATTTATTTATAATTTATTGTAGCTCAACAAAAACAGGTAAGTGATCAGAAGGGAATCTTTGATTTTTTGCCTCTATGATATGTGCATATCTCAATACTTTAAAATAACCATAAGTAAAGACAAAATCAATATGAGAATCCAGTGGACTGTTGTAATCGAAACCTTGCCAGGTACCCACAGGTCCAAGTGGGTTAGTTAGTGAAATCTCACGAGTATTCTGATAATAATCACTTAAGATTTTAATCGGTTCTGCTTGAGGTTCCGTATTAAAATCTCCCATTAAAACTACGGGATATTTTCCTTGTTCTGAAAGTTCTTGAGACTTCTTAATTAAAAGTTTAGAAGAATTAACTCTTGCCTCATCTCCTTCGTGATCATAGTGACAATTCATAACTAAAATAGTACGTTTTGTCGACTTACTTTTAAGCTTCGCCCAAGTACAAATTCTTGGTAATGCTGCATCCCAACCACTAGAAGGTTCATCAGGAGTTTCTGATAACCAAAAGGTGCCACTATCCAATAATTTAAATTCTTTTGTATTAAAGAAAATAGGAGAAAATTCACCTGCCTTTTTTCCATCATCACGACCCACACCAACTTGTGTCATTTGTGGTAACCTTTCCTTTAGGTCATTTAACTGTCCTTCTAGCACCTCTTGTGCACCGAATACATCTACTTCATAGAATTTTACGATATCTGCTACCCAATCTTTCCTATTAGGCCAAGCATTTTCTTTATCATGAGGTGTATTATATCGAATATTAAACGACATATACTTTAGGCTGTTGTTTTGAGCAAACCCGCTCAAAACTGTACAAAAGAATAGAATTGTTGTTAGTAACTTTTTCATTTGATTATTTAGTCTTTTAACGCTTTCCAATGTGGTGCTTTCATTCCGCCAAGATCAAAAATGGCAAAACCTTTCGATCCTCCCTTTTTAGCCAATTTTATGGCTTTCTTAGTATCTTCTACACTCTTTAAATCTGGAGTATAAAGACCAGTGATCACAGGTTTATTAATTTTCTGCTTAGATGATTTCACACCTTGTTCAGTGGCAAACTTCACCCATTCTATTGGTTCTTCGTAGAAACCATTATAGACCATTGGGAATACCATATCTAGTTTGAAATCGTCCCAAGATTGGCGACAAATTTTTCTTGCTAATTCTGGATATGGGAACACAGCTGCCGATAATAACTTACCTTCTTTGTGTACCTCATCATAGATTCTATTTACTAAGTGAGTTACAGAATCGTATCTAAATTGTCTCCATTCTTCTGATTGTGTCGGATCTTCCATTTTTCTGATATCCTGACCCGATTCATTTAAGAATTTATCTCGACATGTATCACAATAACAGAAGTCGTATTCAGGATATTCTTTGTCTTGAACAATTCCATAAAGAGGTTGTAAAGACGATGCTAGAATAACATCAGAATATCTAACATAATCTAAATGTACCCCTTTAACTCCTTCAATTTTAGCTAAAGAAACGGCTTGTTTGATAATGTGTTCTTGGACTTCTTCTTTCGAAGGACATACCCATTGGTAATAATCTACATATGGGTGATAATCGTAACACGATCTTCCATCACCACTTACAGTGTACCAATCGGGATGTTTTTTTGCTTCTTTATCACCATTTCTATTTAAGGTCCACATCCAGGCATGCATCTCTATATTTCTTTTTTTCAACAAAGGATACATTTTTTTGAAAGTGCTTTCGCTTCCCCCTAATAAAACAGCTTCAATATCTATTTCAACTAACTTGTCTAATTTTTCCTCCCATTGTGCATTTGTCCAATCATCGTGTGCATGTAACCACATCCAACGCTTAGGTAGTTTTGTTGATTTTCCCATGACAGGTAACCCCATCATGACCCCTGTTGTTGTTAGCCCTGCTAGTTTTAAAAATTCTCTTTTATTCATTTCTGTAGTATGGTTAAGTTTCTTCTTGTTTAGAAGATGATATTTATTCTTTAATTATTTCGCCCTTACTGTCTTGATTGACCATAAGAGTAGTCTTTACTTGTGGTAATTCCAATACCACATGATACCCATGCGGGATAGGAATGATATAAGGTTGTACTGTTTTCCCTTTGAAAGTAAAAGCATCTGTAAACTTAAGTTCTTCTAAAGAATCAGCATATTTTTTATGGGCTTTTTTATAGACTTTTTGTGCTCTATATACATCATAAAGTTGTCTATATAAACGCTCTACTTCCGTTTCTTTTACTTCTGTATTCTTTGTTTGACCTACCTTATTTTTGGTAAACTCTAAATATCCCCACTGTTCCGGCATATGCATATTGATCTTACCTTGAGGAGACCATACCCAATTGTACTCTGGATAAGGGCGACCTGTGTCTGGGTTGATTTTCTTTACATATTCACCATCCTTGACCTCATGTTGCCATTCTACTCTTGAGAAGTTTATTCTCCATCTTTTACCTTCTTCAGGATAAATAAGATGATATTTTTCTTGAGACAATACGTCTAATGGAAAGGCAATTTCTAATGTCCACTTCTCGTCAACATCAGTTGGATCGTTGAGTGTGCCGAACATTTTAACGCCTGTTTTTAATCCTTTGATGTGCCATGAATTCATGTTCCCTCCTCCATCTCTATAAGGCTTAGGCATCATCATATCCCAAACCGTGTTTAGAAGGTTCATTTCGAATTCGTAATAAATAGGTGATGTTGGGATAGGGTTAATAAACACCTCAAAATCATTGTCCAAATAGATGACCGTATCGCGAGTAGTTAACGTACTCCACAAATGTGGTTCTTCCATTTCGGCTGCAATATATAGATAGTTCTCGTCCCAAAGCATTTTTGTTCTGGTGGCGTACTTGGGCATTGGCATATGATCACCTTCAATATCTACATACAAATCCGTCCACTCTGCTTTTTCCCAATCTGCCTCATCAATTGCCCCGTCTACATTTATAGGTTGGTTCGCTTGATAGCATAGATAACTTTTAGGTGTAGGCAAGACTTGTCCAAATGACTGAACATAAAGAAAGACAAGTGCTAGGGACAAAAAAACTTTTTTTAATCTCATTTATTCAATTGGTCGTTGATGGTAATAATTTTCTAATCACTTTAGTGTTTAGAAAGTCAACTATCACCAACCCACAATATTCATCGTGGGCTAATGATAACTTCAATTTATATTTTTGATTTCAACACCTCAGGATACTCCTGATAAGTCTTAAATACTAATTCTCCGAATAATGTATTTGCCCAAGCAAACCATGATCGTGTAAATTTCTCTGGATTATCTTTATGAAACGACTCATGCATAAAACCTGTTCCAGCATGTGTTTCTTTCAATTTAGAAAGGCACCACTTAATCTCCTCCGCATCATTTGATGTTAACCCTTTCTGAATAATCGACATTGGCCAAACATAATCCAAACCAACGTGAGGTCCGCCAATACCTTCGAATTTTCCTTTAAAGAAATAAGGATTGTCTTCACTCCATACAAACTTTCTTGTAGCGACATAAAGCGGATCATCAGCATCAATACAGTCTAGGTAAGGCAAGGCTAATAAACTTGGCACATTGGCATCGTCCATACAATATTGGTTTCCGTAACCGTCTACCTCAAATGGAATCATTTTACCATAATCCAAGTGATCTTTAACGGCATATTTAGCCAAAGCCGCTTTCACTTCCTCAGCTAAATCAGCACACTCTTTTGCAAAAGAAGTATCGCCAATCACGTTAGTATAAATATCTACTAACTGATTTAAAGATGCTACTGCAAAGTAATTGGAAGGAATTAGGAAAGGAAATACTGTAGAGTCATCAGAGGGTCTGAAAGAAGACACGATGAGTCCACAAGGCTTGATAGAAGCACCTGCTCCCCAATTGGCCAAAGTATCTTCGTGCTTACTTGTTGTTCTAAAGAAAGTGTAAGGTCCGACTCCATCTTTACGTTGTTGTTCTTTGAAAGTCTTCAAGATCAGCTTTGCTGATTTTTGCCAGTTTTCATCAAAAATTGAAGCATCGCCAGTTGTTTTCCAGTAGCCATTAGCTAAACGAACCGCATAACATAATGAGTCAATTTCCCATTTACGCTCGTGGGTTCCTGGTTTCATATCTGTATGATCTGTTTTAGACCATTTCGACATCACTGTTTCATCTTTTTCGAACGAGTTGGCGTAAGGATCTAGTTGAATACAGTCCGCTTGACGATTCACTAAACCTTTGATCATTGTCTTCAGGTTTTTATCGTCGTTTGCTAGAGGAAGGTAAGGCCAAACCTGAGCAGTAGAATCTCTCAACCACATGGCAGGGATATCGCCTGTAATAACAAACGTATCTGGTCTCCCATTTTTTTTTGTAAATTCAATGGTGGTATCTAAAGTATTTGGATAGCAATTCTCGAACATCCAGCGTAATTCTGGATCTACAATTTTCTTTGCTACTTTTTTGATCACTTTCTCCACCGCTTCAGAAGTAAAATTTCTATCTGAAACTGCCGGACGCTGTGATGTAAATTCTTTGTTGAATAGTGTAGATGCTACAGCTTGGCTTCCTGTTATAACCATACCTGTAGATAGTAAACCTGTAGTTTTAATAAAATCTCTTCTTCGCATCTCATTTTAGTTTGTAGTTTTCGAAGTTTAGGCTACCCGAAAACGATAAGTAATAATAATTATGATTAAGAAACTCGATTTAATGCAGTTATTATATATTTTTTTGATTGTATTTTCTCCGTATTGGTCAATCGATAGTTAAAAGGACGATTCACGTAATTTGTGATAACAAGATAGTTAGTTAATAGAGAATAACACTGCAGATTTTCAATTATTATGAGTTTTAAAATAGTTTAAGAAATACCTCATAATAACGTACTAAACAAACGAAATTATGAGGTATTAATACTATCTTTTATTTGATGTTATTTAGACATTTCACCAATAACTTTTCTTCTAAATCTTTGGCAGTAAAGTCTGTTCTTTCAACAACAATTTTTCTTGATTCACCTGCTTGAAGATGGAAGTAATTATCTGTAAAGTGGATCACCTCTTTTCCTTCGATGCTTAAGGCAACACTTTCTGCAAAAACATCAGAAGAAACTTCTACGATGAGTTGACCTCCCTCTTTTATCACTTTAGTAGATACCGTAGCAGGAAGTAACTTCTGTACTTTTGGCTTCACAAAGAAAGCATAGTTATCAGTTAGTAATTGACCTTTCTGATCTTTCACTTTTAGATATAAATAACTTCCTCTTTTTAATGAATTCGATGGAATCTTACCAAAGTATTTTGATACTTTTTCATCGATTGATGTGATCACTCCATTACTTTCTAAAGTTGTTTTCACTTCTTTTTGAGCGATGACATCACCTTTAAAGTTTTTCCATTCTACCTCTAAAGTGACTGGTATTTCTTTCCACTCATCGTTCACCAACTTCACTTCGATCTTATTATCTGATAAATCCGTGACAATCAATTGTGGTCTGAAGGATCTTTGTACTGAATAATGCAAGGCTTTCCATTCCCCATAATAATCGATAGACGACCAAGAAGCGGCTGGCCAGCAATCGTCTAATTGCCAGTACAACGTACCCATACAGTAAGGCATATTGCTACGGTGGGCTTCAAAACCTTGACGCATTCCGTCGGCTTGGAGTAACATTCCCACATACACAAAGTCTTCGAAATTTTTAGGTACATTAAAGTCTCTTTCCATGTAGACTTTAATTAAACCGTTACCCGTATAACTCTTTTGGTGGGTATTCATCACATCTGTTTCCAATCCCCAGTCCTCTTCGATCGTAAATTTCTTAATCGACTCAAAAGATGGGAACGACTGGAAACCATACTCACTCATAAAACGAGGAACGTATTCCTTAAAGCTTTCGAAAGGATTTTTACCGTGCCATACTCCCCAATAGTGATTGTCACCAATAGAGAAATCTTTAATATCTCCCCAATTGGAAATGGGTGATGAAGGATAATAGAAACGATTTGGATCTAACTCTCCTACTACTTTTGGTAATAATTTATTGAATAATTTATCGTAGTCATCCGTTAGCTTGTCTTGCACTTCTTGACTCCAACCATAAGAATCTTGCCATCCCCAATTGTCCCAAGCCACACCAACTTCGTTGTTACCACACCAAAGTGCTAAAGATGGTCTATTTCTCAAACGCTTGATATTGTAAGTCGCTTCTTCTTCTACTTTTCTCAAGAAATCTTTATCGCCAGGATACATCGTACAAGCAAACATAAAATCTTGCCATACTAATAATCCTTTCTCGTCGCATTGATCGTAGAAGTAATCGCTTTCGTAGATACCTCCACCCCAAATTCTCACCATATTCATATGGGCATCGAGCATACTTTTGATCATCCAATCGTAACGATCCTGAGTAACCGATGGCAAGAAGCTATCTTGAGGAATGTAATTTACTCCTTTCATGAATACCGGCTGACCATTGACTTTTAAATAGAAACTCTCTCCTAAGCTGTCGGGTTCATTAATCAATTCAACGGTTCTCAAACCTACTTTATTCAATTGTTGATCGACCAATTTTCCATCAATAAGTACTTGAGTAGTGATATTATATCTTTTTTGATCACCCAATCCATTTGGCCACCATCTTTCAGGTTGGGTAATACTTGATGATAAATCAACTTTATTTTCTCCTTCTTTTAGTTCAATTTCTTTTACTTCTGAAGTGAAATGTTCATCATCTGTAATTAGTCTTACTTTAGCTTTGCCCGCTTTAGCAGCATGGATAGTTACAGTCGTATTTAATTCAGCCAAAGCATCATTTAGTGATGTTTGCTGAATATGAATGTCTTCGATCTTCGCTTTGTTCCAAATAATCACATTGATAGGTCTCCAAATACCTGAAGTCACAAATCTTGGTCCCCAATCCCATCCAAAAGAATAAGGTGCTTTACGAGAATAAATAGAGAATTTCTCTGCCCTTGCATCATTATCTGCAGGGTATTCAAAACCCGCCTGATCTCTAAGTGGTTTTGTTACTTTAATAGGCGAGTGAAAATAAACTTTTAGTGTATTTCCTTTTTGTTTGATCAAGGAAGAAATATCTGTTTCATAGCCCACAAACATATTGTCTGAAGATAAAATTTTCTCTCCGTTCAATAGCACATCTGCATATGTATCTAAACCTTCAAATTGTAATGCAAAATTATTATCGTTGATATTTTCTGGAGCATCAAAAGTAGTTTCGTACGTCCAGTCTTCTTCTTCAATCCACTGAAGTTTCTTTTCGTTTTCACGATAAAAAGGGTCTTCGATTAATTTGTTATCGAATAAATCGGTATGTACTGTACCTGGAACTGTAGCAGGGTATTTAGTTTGTTTCCCTACTTGTTGGAAAGTCCAATCCGAAGCTAAAGGATAGCTTTTTTTCGTTAGTTCGTTCTCTTTCCAATTGTCTGAACAACCTGTAAGTAACAGGGTGAGGAAAGCTAGTATTGTAGTAATTTTATTCATTTGGTTATCATTTAACTCCGTTTGTTTCGAAACCCTTTTATATGCGTTGAGGTTGTCTCATTTTTCAATAGTACTTTATCGCAGGCCCAGGAATAAATTCCTGGGTTTACGATATAGTATATCTTAATGGTTGACAACCTTTAAATTTAATATTCTTGGATTAGTATTGACTAATTCAATTCACCAAAGAAATAAGCCGATACAAACCAGAAGTTTTGGTGGTCTCCTTCCAATTTTTGAGCTGTTGGCATAGATACCGTCAGCTTATGATCGCCCGAGATATTTTCAACTGGGATAATCGTTGGAGGAACATCAGAACCTGGACACCAATTTGATCTAGAATAATCGGATGAAGCAATAGGTTCTTCCACCATCTTTTCCTCATATTTTCCTTTTTCCCAATTGATGTAGGATGCTTTTCTCTTGTTTAACCAAACCCCTGTTGTTGGGTTGAATCGACGGAATGTTGCACAATCCGTTCTCCAAGGTACAAAGCTATATAATTTCTGATCGTCTAATTTGATGATGTTTTCTGTCTGAACAAACTCGTCACCACCACTATGTCCACCATGACCTGTTGTAATATAGGCTAAGTTTACATTCTTAGTATTTGATGGAATATTGACAGTTGTTCCTACATCTGCTCTTTGGAATTTATCACATCCTTTTTGAGGAGGAATATATCTCACAGTGTTTAAAACAGGAGAAACCCAACGTTTCTTAGCAGGCTCATAAGCATTTTCTGACTCATCAAAATGAAGCTTTACATCTACATTGTATCCTTCTTTGGTCCAAGTATCAATATGTACACCTACAATAATTTCTCCTTCTAATAAAGGAATCAATTGAGTGATATCTTGTTTCCAAACGGCTTTCTTTGCCCATCCATCAACATAAGACGGCATTCTATGAGGATACGTTACAGTATCTTCAGAATAGAAACCAACTCCAAAAGGTGTCATGAAACGCATCAACTCAACTGCAGGTTGGTAATCGCCTTCCGCAATAATTCCAGGAAACTCATCTGTTTCGTCTGCATCGTCTGTATGTGCTAACTTAAATTCGCCTTTAGCTACTGATAGAAGGTTGGCTCCTTTTGCCGGCATCACAAAGACTGAACCTGATTTATCCCAACGGTCACCAGCAGAAGTTTCTTCTACTACAATGGTAACCTTCGTTTCTCTTTCGAACTTTGGTATCGTTAGCTTTTTCAGCATAATTCTACCCGATTCGATATAAAATGCATCTGTATCACTTTCCTTAATCCCATCTTTATTTAAATCAGGACTGAAGAATAGATGTTCATTATCAAATACATGATACGTTTTACTGCCAATAGAAGGAATTTCTTTTGGCCCACAGCTCATTACAAAAGCTGCTAAAATTAGAGAGGTAATAAATTTAAGTTTCATTTTGATGCTATTTGATCAAGTCTATTTAGTTAATTCATTTCTGAGATTAGAAACCACTTGCTCACATGTAATACTTCTTTGGTATTCCGAATCAAGGTTTTCTTTACTCATTGCTACATTCTCATTCTTAAACTTCATCGCACTATCAATTACTTTTGATGCCGAAGAATGAACAGCTGTAACGCCTGTTTTTTCTACTATCTCTTTTACATTGGTTGGTAAAACACCTGACCCTGCCATGATTTCAATACGGCCATCAGCTAAATCAACCAACTCTTTTAATATCTTCATCCCTTCTGGGGCAGTCATTCGTTGTCCAGAAGTCAGTACTCTATCCACTCCTAAAGCAATTAAATCTTCTAATGATCTATTGGTATCTTTAGTCATATCAAAAGCTCTGTGAAAAGTGACTTGCATTGGTTTTGCGGCATCTACAAGTGGTTGACATCTCTCAACATCAATTTCTCCATCTGCTGTAAGTGCTCCAATAACAACACCATTCATACCTAATTCTTTAGCTAGCTTTACATCTTCCAACATTTCTTCAAACTCTAAATCAGTAAAAAAGAAATCTCCACCTCTTGGGCGAATAATTGGAAAAATATCAATAGTTACTTTTTCTCTAGCCACTTTCATTGTGCCTTTGCTTGGTGTCGTGCCACCTTCTAATCTACCTCCACATAATTCCACACGGTCTGCTCCTCCTTTTTGGGCGTTAATTGCTGAATCTACAGTGTATGCACAAATTTCTAACGTCGTTTTCATTTTTGTTTTCAATAGTTGGGTTGTTGCAAACCCAACTTCACTCCGTCTGAGTTCATGGATTTTGCAACTACCCTCATTTAAAAGTCCTCGCTTCTTATTTATAATTTATTCGATGGCGGTGGTGTATTTACACCTAGTGTTCTGTTTGGGGTATTTGACATTACTAATTCTAATGTTCCACCGGCCATGATTTCTTTATGGTTAATATATAAACGATCTAATTTCTCTCCGTTGAGAGTAATTGAATCGATGTAGATATTCTCTTTTGAAGTGTTTTTCGCTATTACAGTAAAAGTATTACCATTTGATGTTTCAATTTCTGCTTCATCAAATAATGGCGATCCGATAACATATACTCCTTGAGCAGGGTTTACAGGATAGAAACCTAAAGCACTGAATACGTACCATGCAGAGATTTGTCCACAATCTTCGTTTCCGGCAATACCTTCTGGAGTGTTATCGTACTGAGTTTCCATAATCTCACGTACTTTCTCTTGGGTTTTCCAAGGTGTTCCAGCATAATTGTACATGTAGGCAATATGATGTGACGGCTCGTTACCATGAGCATACTGACCAATTAATCCTGTGATATCTGGAGAAACATTCGCGCCTGTTAATTCTGATGAAGCAGTAAACAATTCATCTAACTTAGCTACAAATGCTTCTTTAGATGGGTACAAATCGATTAAACCTTGTACATCTTGTAATACAAACCAAGAGTGTTGATAAGCATTTCCTTCTGTGTAATCCGTATCCTCTCTATGATTAGCTTCTGCAGGATCAAACGGTGTGCGGTACTCACCTTTTGTGTTTAAACCTCTCATAAACTCCGTTTCTTTATCGAATAAAGGTTTATACCCTTCCGATCTCTTCATGTAGGTTTTGTATGCTTTTTCATCGCCTACTTTTTTAGCGACTTGAGCAATACACCAATCATCATAAGCATACTCTAAAGTTTTTGTTACTGATTCTTCTCCTTTATCAAAAGGAATAAATCCGTATTCTCTGTATGCTTTTAAGTCTCTTTGATCTTGCATTGATGTTACTTTCATCGCATGCAATACTTTTTCAGCATCAATTCCTTTGATATCTTTTAAAACAGCATCCGCCAAGATTGGCATAGAGTGATAACCCGTCATACAATTGTTTTCTTGTCCGGCTAACACCCAAATTGGAAGTGTTCCTGTAGCATCAAAATGCTCTAGCATGGTATTGATGAAATCTGCATTTCTTTTTTCCGATTCAATAATCGTAGAAAGTGGATGCACTGCTCTAAAAGTATCCCAAAGTGAGAAAGTACTGTAATAAGTATATCCTTCTGCTTTCTCTACTTTTTGATCTGCTGACCAGTAATTTCCTTCTATATCTGAATGAGTTACAGGAGCAATTTTAGAGTGATATAAAGCAGTGTAGAAAATTTCTCTTGCTTTTTTATCTGTTGTCTTGATTTTAATTTGCTCTAATGCTTCTTCCCAAATATTTGATGCTGCAATTCTTTTCTGGTCAAAATCAAATCCTTTACCTTCTTTCTTCACAGCCATAGCTGCTCCTTTTTGTGAAGCTGAAGAAATACCAACGGCTGCAGTAATCTGACCTTGTCCGTCTGTTTTATCAAATGCAATTTGAGCCACTAAACGTGCGCCTGCTTTCTGCGTACGGATATCCACAATCTTTTGAGAGAATTTCATTTGGAAATACACTCTTTGATCAGGTGCCCATCCTGCAGAAAAACGATAACCCTCTACTGTGTAATCATCTACTTTCTTTAAATCTGTTTTCGTTACTCCATCCCAATTGACAGCGAAACCTAAGTTGATAATCATTGATGGCATTGTTGCTGTAGCAGGGTATGTCCATCTGTGGAATCCTGTATGTAAACCAGTAGTCATTTCTGCACGAATACCAGAATTTTCTAGTGTAACACCATAGTATCCTGGTGTAGCTAGTTCTGACTCATGAGAATATTTTTCTGTGTAAGACAGTTTAGTTCTATCTTGTTCTTTTGCGTTAAGTGTTTTCTTTTCGGCAGTAGGAATGATAATAATATCGTTCAAATCGCCAATACCTGTACCGCTAAGGTGCTGATGGCCGAAACCAACCACCAAAGAATCAGAAATATGGTAACCAGAAACCCAGTCCCATCCACTCACACCGTTCACCGGGCTACATTGTACACCTCCATAAGGTAATGTTGCGCCTGGGAAAGTATGACCATGTTCTCCTGTTCCAATAAAAGGATTTACGTAATCAACTAAGTGTAGATCAGTTGTTGTTGTTTGTTCTTGAGTAGATGTTGAACACGACATCAAAGATGCGCCCAAACATACCCATGTTGTGATTGATTTTATATGGCTTTTTAAAAACACGTTGCAATTATTTAGGTTGATCGTCGAACACTTTAAGTGTTTCTTATACGGCAAAAATAAGTAATATCAGTCTAAAACAAGCACTTAAATCGGCACAAACACGCATGAATTATCTTAATTATTGTAAACGTGCAACTTTTTACCTTAAAAAAGCAAAGCCCTTCTTAAAGAAGAGCTTCGCTGTATTTAATTCTAAGTAAAACTTAGTTTCCTTTATTTGAGTACCATTGTTTAATCGCAATAAAGTTAGTGCTTTCACCCACTCCCGCTCTTTGGCGTGTTATTGCATCATTTGAATTAGTTGCATTTACATTTAACTCTCTATTTGGATATGGGAAACGAGAAGGACGCACCCAGTTCGTTACCCCACCTCGATGTAAAGGTACTTCCTGAACCCCATTTTTAACTTGAGAATTGTCTAACAATGGATCATCTGCATATTTAGGAAGATCGTAGTTTCTATCTGCTGCTGGAACAACTGCAGGTACCATAGATGGTAAGTGCGTTCTGTTCCAAAGTGCGTAAGAATCATAACCATTTCCAGTCAATGCTATCCAATGTTCATAAACAACAACATCTCGTTTATCTGCAGCACTATTATATCGATTTACTGCAGCAGTTACATAATCTGTTTTAGCAGTGGCGAAATCATAGGCTGCATTCGTTTGACGTTTATATAAATCGATATACAAATCTCTAATATCTTCACCAGGGAATTTTACGGCATCATATTTTTCTAAAGCAAATTCAACCCCTCTCTGGAAAGCACCTGCATCAGAAATACCATATGCTGGAATTTCATTTGCTTCTGCAATCCAAAATTGTACTTCATCCGCTCCAATCACTATAGATGGTGATAATTGGTTAAAAGTTGCTGCATTTAAACCCGCGATGGTAATAAACTGACCTTCATTTCTAAACCAATACGGATGGTTCGGATCATCTTCAGCATCGCCCGGCACATTTTGATCTACCCAATAAGCGGCTTGTTGTGCTCCACCTTTTGCTTCGTTGAAAAACACTCCACGGTTACCGTCACCGTTATCACCTAAACGTACCCCTCTATAGTGTGCTTTTACAAAAAAGCCTTCGTCTCCAGCTTTTAAGAAAGGATCGAAATTAGTGTATTGAGTGGTATCAGTCATGGCTTTATTAACACCACCCGAGTTATCAAATTGAGAAACCAAACGGAAGATTCGTGGATCTTGATTATCCTGCATCGATTTCATCGCTATTTCAGAAATGTAAGGATAAGAGAAACCACCTACTTGTCCTTCAACAGCAATACCAGTACCGTTAACGTGGTCACCCCAAGGTCCACCTTCAGAAACGTGCTGTACATAAACTGCTTCAGACCAATTGGAAATATATCCACCTGCATTGTTAAAACCTTCTTTAAAGACTTCTGCACCTTTCGTTGGATCAGCTTCTGACATCATCAAACCAATTTTCATTAATAAAGAGTTGGCCAACTTGATGTATTTAGCGGTACCTGAAGTTCCAGAAGTATATAAATCATAGTTAATCAAATTATTATCATTTACTCCTTCTAATGCGGTTCTTGCTTTTTTCAAATCCTCTACCATGCTAGTCAGTACTTCCTCCTGAGTATCGTACTTCGGATAATAAAGTAATTCAGAAAAACCTTTTCCAGCTTCAGAATAGGGAACATCTCCATATAACTGAGTTACTCTAAGCGTGTTTACTACTCGTATGATTTCAAATTGAGCAACTTGCCCTTCTTTACCTCCTTCTGCTTCTAAACGATTAATACCGTCTGTAAGATTTCTGAAAACATCACCATAAATTAAATCAAAGGTTGGTGACGTGTGACCGTCATCCACACCAAAACCAATACCTGTTGAATATAGACAAGCTGTATTTTGAGCTAATGGGCCACTGACAATTAAATTTCCCCTCCACGCTTCTGCGCCACTTGAATACATTTTTAACTGACTAAAAGTCATTAAATGTTGTACATCAAGGTTATTCGACGTCCAAGGATTTGTATTGATTTCCTCGAAGTCATTCGTACAGCCATTTAATGCAATTACAGCTATAGCGATACTTAATATATATTTCTTTAAGTTCATTTTTCTTAAATTAATTAGAAGTTCATATTTAATTTAAAACCGAATGTTCTTGGTAAGGCAAGGTTAGATACCTCAACACCTTGACCATTCCCTGCTGTAAATGAAGCTTCCGGATCTATATTGTCTGTATTTCTCCACAAATAACCCACGTTAAATGCGTTAGCGGTTATCGATATATTTTTGAAAGGAGTTTGATCCATTAATGTTTGGGAGAATCTGTAGGTTAAAGAGATCTCTCTTAATTTGATAAATGAAGCATCATACATGTGGAATTCGTGAATACCAGCATAAGATGGATAATATAATTCTGGATCTACTGATTTAGTATAAGGTGTAGAAACTCCATTTTCATCCACTTGAACTAAGTTACCTGGATTCCATCCATCTCCGGTTCCCTGATCTCTATTCGCATAGTATTCGTCTCTACCTACCAAGGTATTCTCATGTTTACCTAAAGAATGTAGACTTGATTCTGTTGATGAGTAAATATCTCCACCAAACTTACCATCTAACAATATCGATAACGATATATTTTTATAAGTAAATGTGTTTCTAAAACCAGTCATCCAAGGTTGAACACCATTACCAATTTCGTGGTTACCATCTTGTTTTTGAATACGGCCATTATCATCAACAACTAAGTTGCCGTTAGCATCTCGTAATGCTTTTGAACCAACGATTGTTCCGTAAGGTTGGCCCGGAATTGCTTGAACAGAAACTCCGTTTACACCTAATAATTCAAAAAATTCTACTCCCTCAGTTAAAGAAACTACTTCATTTTGATTGTATGCAGCTGTGATCGTCATATCCCATACAAAGTTATCTTTCATAATCGGTTTGTAACCAAACATGAATTCCCAACCTTTATTATCAATTTGCCCGGCATTGATGATTGCTCTCTCATAACCTGATCCTTTTGAAATATCAACTGGTAAAATTTGATCAATTGATGAATTACTGTAATAAGCTACATCCAAATGGAAACGATCTTCGAAGAACCTTAAATCAACTCCAAACTCATAAGAAGTTTGAATTGATGGTCTTAATGTTCTATTTGGTATATTATTCCCCTCAATTCTACCAATGTTAATCCCATTATGGTTCCAAGGGTCTAAAGAGTATTGTAATGCTAGTTGATATGGATCGGTATCTGAACCTACCTGTGCAATGTTCGCTCTTACTTTACCAAACGACATCCAATCAGGTATAGTCCAATCCATATCAGAGAAGATCCAAGATACAGAAGCAGATGGATAAAAGAATGAATTATTGTTTAATGGCAATGTAGAAGACCAGTCATTACGTGCTGTTAAGTCTAAGAATAAATACCCTTTGTATCCAATTGAAGCCATGGCATATAATGAAGACATTGCTTTTTCTGTAGAAGAATACGATTGGAATACTTGGGAACCTGCTCCAGGGTTTTGGAAATCTGGAGAATTAAATTGTGAGGAACCCGTATCAGTATATTTATTAATAGTTCTGTAATAGGCTCCACCTGCGTTTGCGGTAACATCAAAATCTCCAAATTGTTTGTGGAACATGATAAGAAAATCTGAATTGGTCTCCATAGAAAGGTTGGTTCTTTGATACGCTCTACCTTGCTCAAACCAAGGAGTGTATAATGGTTGCAACACATCTTGACGGAAAGAGTTGTAATCAACCCCTGTTCTACCCATCAATTTTATCCAATCTGTAAATTCATAAGTGGCAGTTGCCATACCAATCACCCTATTTAGTTCATCTTCGTTGACCACTTCGTTCATGGTCCAATAAGGGTTGGTTTCTTTATCGTCATAACCAATAGGACGACCATTAGCAGATTTATAGTTTTTCAGCCAATTATGATCAATTGTAGTGGGTAAAGCCACCATCATACCCATGTAGTTATTTACAGAATTACCCATTTCCATACGGTTAAGGGCCTTTTGATTGACATAGGTCAACTTACCATCAATTTTTAATTTTTTTACCACTGTAGTGGATCCTCTTAGATTGAATGTATTCCTTTTATAAGTAGAATTATTCACCATTCCTTTATTGTCCATGTTCGAGTAAGAGAATCGAACATTAGAATTTTCGTTGGATCTATATGCTGAAACATTCGTATTCCAGGTCACCCCAGTTCTAAAGAAATCTTTATAGTTATTATCGAAAGCCGAGACTGTTCTTTCTTGACCATCGTAATAGGCTGAAGATCTTTGTCCCGTAATTCTTGGACCCCACATAGAGGTTTGGGCTTTTGGATTGGTCGGTTCATTACCTAAAGTACCCATGGCATATCGCGTTTGATCTTGTGGGGTAATTCCAACAAAATCAAAAGATGCACCAGTACTTAAATCAATTCCTGAGGCTCCTCCTTTTCCCGATTTTGTGGTAATTAAGATCACACCATTAATGGCTCTTGAACCATAAAGGGCTGTTGCAGAACCACCTTTTAATACTGACATTGACTCAATATCATCTGGGTTGATGGATGAAAGACCGTCGCCTGTATTTACATCTCCTCCATCTGAGTTATTACCAGCGTCCTTTACCGTTTCATTTAGAATAGGAACACCGTCTACTACATAGAGTGGTTGATTATTACGCCCTAATACTGCGTTACCACGAATGACTACTCTTGAAGAAGAACCAGCACCACCAATTGGAGCAATTTGAACACCAGCCACTTTACCAGATAAAGTATTCATCACATTACCAGTTGCTGAACCATCTCCAAGTTCGTCTGCCTTCACTTCTGAAGCAGCATATGATAATGATCTTTCTGACCTTTCAATACCCAAGGCAGTAACTACCACCTCATCAAGTTGTTCCGCATCTACCTCTAATGCAACATTTAAATTAGAGGCATTAGACGCATCCATTTCCATTGATTTGTAGCCTACAAAAGAGAAAACCAGAGCATTCTGACCTTCAGTTAATGTGAGAGAAAAGTTACCATCTAAGTCAGTTACAGTACCATTTGAAGTACCCTTGATTAAAACGTTTACACCGGGGAGCGGAGAGTTGTCTGCCGCATCTTTCACCGTACCAATTACTTTACGGTCTTGTGCATACGAGCTACTAAGTATACAAAGGAGTACACTCAATAACAGAAGTAAGTGTTTTTTCATAATTTGAAAAATGAATAGAATTTAGATTATGTGTGTGTATCTATTTAAGTAAACAGATAGTGTATTTAGATTAGATATAATTTATGGATAAACAGATGAATTTAAGTTTTGGGTTTTACTTTAGAATTAAAGTAATTAATGTTATTCTAGCTTTTATAGAGAGTGCATTTTCTTAACAGGATTACTTTAAAATTTAAGTCTAAATTTAATTTTAACTAAAATAAATTAAGCATTTAGTAAAAGTTCTTTTTTCCATATTTGATGCTATAAAAACATGATATTTTACAATAAATTGACTATCTTTTTTTATAAAAACTAAAAACCTTACTTCTTGATAATTAAGTTAGTATTCCGTTTTGCAAGAGATTATTAATTGATATACAGAAAAGAATATTTCCATTTCAACAGGCATTCTTGGAATTTTTTTGACAAAAAAAAAAGCGAAGTTCCTCGAAAGAAGAACTTCGCTTTTTATATAAGATATTATTTAAAATTATCTCTTGTTACTCCATTGTGGAACTGCGATAAAGTGAGTACCTCCACCAACTCCAGTCTCTGCTCTTTGTCTGTTAATTGCTTCTTCAGCGTTCGCACTGTTCGCATTTAACTCAGAACCTGGGTAAGGGAAACGGTAAGGACGAATACCACCAGTTGAACCACCAGTATGTAGTAAAACTTCATTTTCACCAATGATAGTTGCATCGTCGTTAGCCAACGGATCTTTATCAAATACAGGTAAATCGAAATTTCTTTGTGTCTCTGTAAGGTTTCTGTTGATGAACGAAGGTAAACCTGTTCTATTCACCAAAGCAAAAGCATTAATACAATCACCAGTTAAAGAAGCCCAGTGTTCAGTTACTACTACTTCTCTTTTACCTTGGCTATCTGCTGCGTTGTATCTTTGAATCACATCATCAACATAAGCTGATTTGTTTGCAGGATGATTGTAATCTGGATTAGTTTGTTTCTTGTAGATATCAACAAATGCTTCTTCTAAAGATCCTCCACCGAATCCAACTGCATCATATTTAGATAATGCTAATGTTACTGCGTTTCTCAAGTAAGTTTGACCTTCAGCTTCACTTACACCATAGCCTGGCAATAATGCCGCCTCAGCAATAAAGAAGTTTACTTCGTCTGCACCTAAGATAATTGTAGGAGCTGTAGCATTAAATACTTCCGGAGAAATACCAGCCAAAGTAATATATTGACCATTTTCAGCAATATCAAGTGTTCTGTTTGCCCAGAAATCAATTTGTTGATTACCTTCTGCACCGTCGACTTTATAGATAGATCTTGAACCTTCAGATGTAGAACCTAAACGAAGACCTCTAAAGTGAACTTTTTCAAACGTATTTGGCGTGTTGGTGTGTGCTTGTTTGAATGGATCGAAGTCTTTGTATACAGAAACATCTGTGAATGCTTCAGTTCTAGCGTTAGAATAATCCAAGTGACAAGCTAAACGGAAAATACGTGGATCGTGGTGCGATTGCATGTATTCCAACAACTCAGGAGAAAAATAGTTACCTGAGAAACCACCCACTAAAGAGTTGTTTGCTACACCATAACCATTCACTGTGTGACCCCAAGCACCACCTTCCATTGTGTGGTGAATTACTGGTGCTTCACTCCAAGCTGTGATGAAGTTTTTAGAACCGTAACCTTTAGCGAAAATTTCAGCACCTCTAGATGGATTGCTTTCAGACATCATTACACCAATTTTGATGTACAATGAGTTGATGATTTTCAAATAAAGATCTCTGTAAGGGATACCTACTCTGTACGCATCATCACTTGATAATTCATCTACTTTAGAAATTAAAGTTGCAGCTTCATCAAGATCTTTCACCATTAGCTCAAGAACATCTTCCTGACGGTCGTATGCTGGGTAATAAATACCTTCTGTATAACCTTTACCTGCTGTAGAGTAAGGGATATCACCGTATAACTGAGTGGCACGTAATTGGTTGATCACGTTTACTACAGAGAATCTACCATAATTAGCCATTGCTTCATCAGAACCATCATTTTTAAGACGGAACTTAGAATCTTCAATATTACGGATCATATCTCTATACAAGTTCTCAAAAAAGGCACCTGTATACTCACCATTTTCGCCAAATCCTGATCCTGTAGTGATGTAAGTTGAAGAGATACCAGACATAGGTCCAGTCATAATAATTGATGTTCTCCAACCCTCATGACCATTAGAATATGCTTTAGTCTGCGTAAATGGCAAGATGTGTTTGATATTTAAATCGTTACTTGTCCATGGGTTGTCATTCATTTCCTCAAATTTATGAGTACACCCAGTTCCAAACATTGTAGCTGCACTTAGTGAAGCGGCAATTAATATATTTTTAAGTTTCATTATTTCTTAGAAATTAGCGTTTAATTTGAAAGTGAAAGTTCTAGGCAATGCCATTGTAGAATTCTCAAGACCTTGTGCGTTACCTGTTGAGAATGAAGCTTCAGGATCGAAGTTTTCACTGTTTTTCCATAAGTAACCAACGTTAAAGGCAGATGCTGATACATTTACATTTTTGATGAAGATGTTTTGCATCCATTCTTGAGGTAATCTATAATTAATAGATACTTCTCTTAGTTTAATAAACGACGCATCGTAAACGAAATGGTCTGCTTTTGCTGAACCGTAGAATAATTCTGGATTTACATTTCCATTGAATCCTTCATAAATAGGGTTACCATTTTCATCGCTAATTGCGTTTCCACTATCGTCTGTTTTAGGAGTTACTAAACCACCAGGATTCCAGTGACCGTCTCCTTTGTTCCACTCATCTCTACCAACAACTGTATCTTTATGCTTACCATTTGAGTACATTGATGAGTTAGTAGATGAGTAGATATCACCACCAAACTTACCATCAATCAATACTGTTAATGAAAGGTTTTTGTAAGTAAATGTGTTTCTGATACCGGCCATCCAAGGTTGAACACCGTTACCAATAATTGAAGGAGTATCTTCTGCTTGAATAATACCTTCTTGGTTTACAACGATATTACCATTATCATCTCTTAGTGTTTTTCTAGCTACAATTGCACCGTATGCTTGACCTGGAATTGCTTGAATACTACCCGATTCATTTAGAGAGAAGAATTCAACACCTTCAGTTAATGAAACTACTTCGTTATAGTTATAAGCAGCATTTAAAGTAGCTGTCCAGTTGAAGTTTGACTTATCTAAAATCTTATAGTTCAATGCCATCTCCCAACCTTCGTTAAGGATCTCACCAGCGTTGATCATTACTTGAGCATAACCAGATGACTGTGAAATGTTTACTGGAAGAATTTGATCTACAGAAACTGATTTATAACGAGCTACATCAATTCCTAAACGATCATTGAACATTCTTAAGTCGATACCAAATTCTGTAGATGTTTGGATGGATGGTCTCAAGTTAGCGTTAGGGATCACATTGTTTCCAATCTCACCATAAATCAAGTTTCCTGGCATATTGAAACGGTGAATTTGATATTGCTGAGCCAATTGATATGGATCCGTATCAGAACCTACTTGAGCATAGTTTGCTCTAATTTTACCAAACGTCAACCATTCTGGCGTATCCCAATCCATGTCTGAGAAGATCCAAGTACCTGAGATCGATGGATAAAGGAAAGAGTTGTTGTTTAATGGAAGTGTAGAAGACCAGTCATTTCTTACTGATGCATCTAAGAATAAATATCCTTGGAAACCAACTGATGCAGTAGCATAAAGCGAGTTAATTGCTTTTTCATATGTACTCATGTCCATCAATACCGACTGACCTGCTGTAGGGTTTTGGAAATCTGGAGAAGCAAATGTTGACGATCCCACATCTTGAGAGTTTCTAAGAATGTGCATTTTAGAACCACCAGCATTTACATTAACATCAAACTTACCTATTTTCTTATTGTATGAAACTAAGAAGTCATAGTTTTGCTCCATTTCAGCGTAGTTTCTTTTGAAAGCACGACCATCACTGTTTAAAGCTGCACCCCAAGGGTCTAAAACATCTTGAGTATAATTGTTATAATCAATACCTGCACGACCTAAGATTTTCAAATCATCAGTAATCTTATAAGTCAATGAAGCCATACCATTAACTCTGTCCAAATTATCTTTGTTATAACCTTCTCTTAGGTTAAAGTAGATGTTTTGTCCTCTATCGTCATAACCATAAGATCTACCATTTTCATCTTTATGCTTATCGCTTAACCATTTTACTGAAGTTGTAGATGGCAAGCCCATTAAGAAGTTCATTGTAGAACCGTAACCACCACCGTTAATCAAACGGTTATAACCTTGAGTATTTGAATAACTAACTCTACCTTCTGCAGTTAATTTGTTCAAGATTTCAGTACTACCTTTGATAGAGAATGTATTTCTTTTGAAAGTTGACGTTTCAACCATTGCTTGGTTATCCATATTTGAATAAGACAAACGGATATTTGATTTATCGTTTGAAGCAAAAGCACTTACCGAAGTATTTGATGTAATACCTGTTCTATAAAAATCTTGGTAGTTATTGTAGTGTCTTAATTGCTTTGTGATTTGATCAGCTTCTGGCACACCAGAGTTGAAGTAATAAAATCTACTATCTTGGCCCATAATTTTTGGACCCCACATTCCTGTCGCGTTTTTAGCATCACCAGTAATATCGCCTAAAGTACCTTGACCATACATTTTTTGCTCATCTGGAGTAATACCCAAAACATCCAATGAAATTGATTGTGAAAAATCAACTCCTGTTTTTGAATCTTTTCCTGATTTTGTTGTGATCAAAATCACACCGTTGATTGCACGTGAACCATACAATGCCGTTGCTGAACCACCTTTAAGTACACTGATGTTTTCAATATCATCAGGGTTTAAAGAAGATAGACCATCACCTGAAGATACATCTCCATCATAACCATCACCACCATCTTTAAACGTAGAGTTAGACATTGGAACACCGTCAATTACATATAACGGCTGGTTATTACCACTTAAAACTGAAGTACCACGGATAACAACTCTTGAAGAAGAACCTGCACCGTTTGATGGAGCAATCTGAACACCAGCAACTTGACCTGCTAAAGAGTTCATCATGTTACCTGTTGCTGTTGCTGCATCCGCCATATCGTCTGCACTAACTCCTTGTACAGCATAACCTAACGAACGTTCTGAACGCTCAATACCTAAGGCTGTAACCACTACCTCATCTAATTGTTCTGCATCCACATTTAAGGAAACATTCAAATTTGTAGCGTTTGCAACATTAACTTCAGTTGATTGATAACCAACATAAGAAAATACAAGTGTTTGATTTTCAGCTACTGAAATTGAGAATTTACCATCTAAATTGGTCACACTACCGTGTGTGGTTCCTTTGATTAGTACGTTTACTCCTGGAATCGGAGAATTGTCATCTGCATCAACGACAGTACCCGTTACGACACGATCTTGAGCATACAATGTATTAAACACACTGAATAGTATGCTCAAAAACAAAAGTAAGTGTTTGTTCATGATTTGATTAATGAATAGAAATTAGATTTAATTAAATTAAAGAGGCCAATACTATTTAGAAGCTTGTTTATTTATAAATAATTGGCGCTTAGACGACTAAAATAAAGTTATGCGCTTACTTTTCAATTAGTGGTCTACTATTAAATTTTCAGATTGATTTATTAAATAAAGTCTTGATAAATTGTTTAAATGTTATTTAGTAAAGTCTTGATAAATGTTTAAAACTATGTTATTTAGTAATTCAATTTTTCATTTCGTTTGTTAGTTACAGCACATTAGTACTTACAGTACTTTTACCCCTATTTCTACAAAAGGTCTTAGGGTTACTTCGTTTGGATCTAACTCAGTAATAAGTGTTGTAACAGATTTAGAAGAGACACATAAGAATGGCTGAGTAGTATACAACTTATCTGATGAAGCCACTGAAACTACGTTCACAGCTGATTGACTCATTGCATTTTTTACTTCTACTTCTTCTCTGTCTATATCGGTAATACCTCTTTGAACATCAATAGATCGAGTTCCAAGAAAACAAATATCTGCTCTTATTTCCTTTAATTCTTGAATAACAGAATGACCAACGGTAACCAAGGCATTAGGTAAAATTCTACCTCCCAAGAAATATACTTCCACAAACCTATGTTCTACTAATTTTGTGGCAATAGGAAGACAGTTTGTAATTACTGTTCCTTTATAATCCATTGGAATAGCTTTTACCAACTCAAGGTTTGTTGTTCCACCGTCAATTAGAATAACATTATCGTCTCTTAACAAGGATACTGCTTTTTTAGCAATCACTTCTTTTTTAGCCTTGCTATACACTTCACGATCTTCGTAACTAAAAGGAATGTAAGCTGAAGAGTCAGAATGTTCTTCTAGATTTATTTCATTGTTATTTTTTACAGCACCACCATGTACTCTACGGATACTTCCAAGATCTGATAATTCTCTCAAGTCTCTTCGGATCGTATCTTCAGATACATTTAATCGGGTACTTAACTCTGAAGAAAGTACTTTATTATTAGCTCTGATTTCATTTAAAATAAATTGATGTCTTTCTTCTTTTAACATAGATAATAAGTCAGATTGTTTTAAGTGTTACCTTTACACACACAAACATACACGAACACGCATAAACGTGCAAATTTATGTTTCAAATATTTATTAAATAAATCTAAACACGCAAACAAGTATTGATATTGTCATAAATACGCATAAAAAAAGACGGCATTTTTTAACAAATACCGTCTTGTATATAAGGTGTTTAAATCAATTAGTAGTTTCTAGTTCACTACTGAAAACTGATTTTCGATATATTCTTTTACTTGCTCCATTAACCACATTGGTGTCGATGTAGCTCCAGAAATGCCGACTTTATCACCGACTTCTATCCAATTTAGATCAATTTCATCCTCATTTTCCACGAAAAAACTTCTTGGATTATTTTTAAGACAAACATTATACAATGCTTTTCCATTGGATGATTTTTTACCACTTACGAATACGATAACATCATTCTCGCTAGAAAACTTCACCATTTGTGGTTCTCTATTGGATACTTGACGACATATACTATCATTTGCGTTAAATGATTCTTTGTGCATGTCTTCTCCTTGAGCAGCATCAATTCGTTTTTCTATTTCAGCTTTTAGCTCGTAGAATCCTTTGGTGCTTTTTGTTGTCTGAGAATATAAGGTGACTGGTCTATTGAAATCAACTTTCACCAAATCATCAATCGATGATACAATAATACAATCGTCACCTGTCTGACCAGTCAAACCAATGACTTCCGCATGTCCTGGCTTACCGTAGATCACTAATTGTCCTTTTTGTTCTTCCGACTTATCGTAGGCGTTTTTTACTCTGTTCTGCAGCTTTAATACAACAGGACATGAAGCATCAATTAATTCGATGTTATTTTCGATTGCTGTTTTGTAGGTTTCAGGTGGTTCACCATGTGCTCTAATCAAAACTTTACAATCACGAAGATCTTTTAAATCTTCTTTATCTATAACTACAAGGCCTTTTTCTCTCAGCCTTTTTACTTCCATACTATTATGTACAATATCACCTAAGCAATACAGCTTTCCAGACTCCTCCATTTCTTCTTCCGCCATTTGAATAGCGAATTCTACTCCAAAGCAGTATCCAGATTTTTGATCTATTGTAACTTCCATTTTTTTGTAAGTTTGGTTCTTTTACATTATCACAAAAGTAACATTTTTTTGTGATGTTTTATTTCCCATCGTTATAGAAACATGAAAAGAAATAAAAAGTTTAGGTAATGATTCTTCTTATTTATTGATATTTCCAAATTCTTGGATTTTAGACAGATGTCCTCTGTCCACCTCTTTGACATCAAATTGTTTTGCGTTTAGCTTATCTACCAAAAACTCCATTGCCTTTTCTGGAAATGCAGTTGCACCACAAGTATAGAAGTCTACTGAGACAAATTGATGTTCTGGCCAAGTATGCACTGCAAAATGACTCTCTTGAATCACCACTACTCCACTAACACCGTGTGGGGAGAAATGATGAAACACCGATTGTACTATGGTAGCGTTGGCATAATTTGCAGCTTCTTCCATAATAGATTTCATCGCTTCAGGATCATTCAAATAGGTTGAAGAACATGTGTACAATTCTCCTAAAAGTTGCTTCCCTAAAAAAATTTCCTCTCCTTTATGAAAACTCATATTAAAACATGATTAAACTACCGATTTTTATTTTATTGATATCACTGATGGCCTGTACTACTCCTCAAAGTAATAAGCCCTTGATATTCGAAGGAACTATTGATACGAAACATTCATCTATTGATCATAAAATACATGCTATGATTGATCAGGAATTGGCTCAACAAAAATATTGGGAATCCATCGAGTCTCTCGATGATAGTTCGTTTGTTGACCTTGAACAATTGGATAGTATGTTTATTCTAGATATTCGATACGCAACGACTAATAATTTCACAAAAAAAGTACTTTACGACTGCCCAAAGGCTCTTTTGAGAAAAATAGTGGCCCTTCAGCTAGTAAAGGTACAACAAGAACTTGTTAAACAAGGTTATCGTATTAAAATTTTTGATGCTTACAGACCTTTAACGACCCAATGGAGAATGTGGAAAGCCTATCCAGACCGTCGATATGTAGCAGATCCTAACAAAGGATCTTGGCATAACAGAGGCCTCGCTATAGACCTTACATTGTGTACTTTAGAGGGTAAACAATTAGATATGGGCACACATTATGATTATTTCGGGAAAGAGGCCTGGCCTTCCTATCAAAAATTATCAAAAGAGGTGCTGGAAAATAGAAAATTATTAGCTAATACAATGTTTAAATACGGGTTTGGTCCAACAAGTACAGAATGGTGGCATTATTCGTACAGAGGTGTACATTTTGAAGTTTCTGATTTTCCCTTTGAATGTCAAAAAAATTGAATTTTACATTTTATAGCACCGTAAGTTACTAATTAACAAAGTTTTAAACTATATTGTTGAATGATTTATAATTATTCATGATCATTATTAAATCAAAATTTGCAACACTTTAAACTGAGTTTTTAAATGAGAATATTATCAACAGCTTAAGAAATTAAGTATATCGTCAATTTTAACATTATCATAAAAGCTTTTTTAAATGCTTAAAAATTTATTTTCCAACTATAATTTATACCCATACTTTCAACATGATTATTTTTAAGAATAATGCCGCTGATGTTCAGTGGTCTTTAAACCAAAATGCAATCATTTGTCATTGGAAAGACAACCCTAGTTTTGATGAAATAAAAGAAGTCGTTTTGGCCGTAACTGAATTGCAGGAAGCTAATGAACTAGCACATTATATCTCTGATCGATCCAATCTTTCCTTTTTATGGTCAGGTTATATAGAATGGTACGCATTTCATTTATATCAAATTCAATTATCGTCTTTATTTTCTAATGTAATTGTATTGGACCCCGCAAAAAAACAAAATGCCGTTTTGCTGAAAAACCATGAACAAATTGGAAACAACTACTCAATAGAACATCAAGTAAAGTTCTTTGACAGTCCCAATGTGTTAAATCAGTTTATCGAACAGGATAATGTAAAAACAGCATAAAAAAATGGCCGCTTCATTCATGAATGAAGCGGCCATTTTTTTATTCAATATATGGATAAATTACTTACCCAACATTTTCGATTTCAATTTCTTATCAGCTGGCTTATCTCCTAACCAAATACCAAATAGTACTTTATTGAACTCTTCGTTATCTACAGAAGTTAGCTCTTTACCATTTTTCAAAGCTTTCAACTTAGAACCATTTGTGATGAATTGGAAAATATCACCTACTTCCACTTCTTCGCTAAATACAGCAATAAAGCTATCAATTTCTTTTTGCAAAGGTGCTGTATTACCATTCATAGAGTTGCTGAAACCCTCTTTGATTGTATCTTCCATCTTCTCTTTGCTGATCAAGCTAGAGATAATATCCAATTGAATCATTTTTTGATCTGTTGAAAGCACTTGCTTTGCATCAGAAATCTTTGAAGGGACATACAATGAACCTACATACAAAGATAAGAAGTATTTTGAACGAATACCTGCTCCATTTAACTGAAGAGATGAACCATCAACAGTCACTGTGTTTTTTAGTTCGACATCTCCGATGGTCGTTGTCTGCGCTTGTAACGCTGAGAAAGATAATACTGATACTAGTAAAGTATAAAACAGTTTTTTCATTGTTAATAAGTAAGTTGATTTACATACGATTTTCACAAAATCAGCTTTTTACAACAAAAAGCCAATTTTAAACTTGAAATATAACAAATTTTGATTTGTAAATGTTTATTCAGTAACGAGAATATTATGTTCTTATTGTATCCTTATTAGCGAATTTAATCTCGATCCAATAAATAAACTTAGCCAACCATCTGAAATAAAGTGCCACAAACATGAAAGCAAACATCACCCATAATACTATGATATTAAACCAGAAAGTATTAAAATACTGCCCAAGGAATAATTTCTTAGGAGCAAAAAAGTGTGTTCTAAAATCAAGAGTATTACTACTCTCAGTTGGTAAATTATAAACAGGATAAATTTTTTGAATCAGTTGATGACCATATTCTACAATACGTTTCTCGGCCATCACATTGGTAACAAATTCCGAAATTCTATTATTTGTATAGTTGTCCTTATACTTTAAGTACTTTTCCTTCCCAAACTTATCTAAAAGTTCAGTCACCTTCTCCTCCCTTTTCTTCTTCCAGTAGATATAACTCATATTAAAGTGTTGTCTACCTTGTGTAATCGTTTCGTAGATTTGATCTGCAATAGCTAATGTAAAGTTTTCAGAAGATAAGTTATCTAAAGATACATTTGGTGTTTGATCCAGTTCATCCCAATCCACATTATGATGCAGTTCGTTTCTCAAAAGCAGGAAATTCTCATCAAAACGTTTCATGGCTACTTTTCTTTCTTCCTCAGAAACGTCTGCTTTCTTGTTATGAAGAATCACTTTCATTTCTTCCAGCTTACTTAATAAGGTGGGAAAATAATACGTTCGCATATAATCTGATCGATAAATTTCCATATCGATTGGGAAGAAGTTTTTCTCGAATTGATTATCAGCAAATTGCTCCACCATCAAACCTTCGAATGCCCAACGAGAGGCCATAAATTCTCCTACCATAGGGACTTTACCCTGCTTATTTTTAAAGATAGGATTGATATTATCATACTGTACTACTACTCCTCCCAATAAAAGCTGTGGTATTAATAAAATTGGGATTAAAATATATACTGTAACGACATTCTTAAAGGCACTAGATACATTCAAACCAATCATATTAGCTACGCAAGCAGTGGAGAACAACATCAAGAAATACTCCAAATAGAGCCCTCTAATACCCATTATAGTGTTCCCTATCAATACAAAAACCAATACTTGTACTGCAGACATCCCAGATAATATGGCCACTTTTGAGTATAAATACGATTGATTACTTAATGATAAATACACTTCCCTTTTCCGTATTTTCCGGTCTTTTATCAGTTCCTCTGCACTAATCATGAGTCCTAAAAAGAGGGCTACTATCACCGACATAAATATGTACGAAGGCATATTCATGTTTTCTCTAAAAACATAATCTGCTTGGTAAATCAGTTCGTCAAAATGATAAAAATAAACAATTAAGGATAGCATTAAGGCTAAGAATGGTGCTTGAATCAAGTTCACCATCATGTATTGTTTATTATTGAATTTTGTATTAAGGTCTCTCAATACAAATATTTTAAACTGATTTATTTTAGAAGGAATTTCTAAAACATTCTTTGGAGGAGAAGTTATTCTCTCCACTTGAGGAAGTTTAATCGATTCTTTAAACTTTTTCCACCATAATTCAGGCTTCCATTTTCTTTTTCGAGTACGTCGACCATATTCATCGAGTACTTTGGATTCCAAAATTTCGAAAACTTGCTCTGAGTCAACATTTCCACATTTTTGACACTCACTTTGAATATCTGCGTAATTTGCCTCTCCTTTGAAATATGACACTGCAGTAATTGGATTACCATAGTAAACAGGATACCCTCCTACATCCAACACCACGAGTTTATCAAACATTTTATAGATATCTGATGAAGGTTGATGAATGACCACAAAGATCAGCTTTCCACTATAAGTCAACTGTCTTAATAGGTCAATAACGTTTTCAGAATCTTGTGATGATAAACCAGAAGTAGGTTCATCTACAAACATCACCGAAGGTTCTCTTAGTAACTCTAAACCTATATTTAATCGTTTTCTTTGGCCTCCACTAATCGTTTTCTCTAACGGATTACCCACCTTTAAATCTTTTACACTATACAAACCAAGGTTTTCTATGGTACGCATAATGATCTTTTCCACCTCTTCGGGTGTTGACTTTGCAAAACTTAGTTTAGCAGCAAAATAAAGGTTTTCGTATACTGTAAGTTCTTCAATTAATAAGTCGTCCTGCGGAACATAACCTATGACCCCTTTCACTTTTTCGGGTTCTTTATGAATATCGATACCATTGATAAGTACTTCACCCATTTTGGGCTTATACGTACCATTCAATACATTCAATAAAGTTGATTTACCAGAACCTGATGCTCCCATAAGCGCTACCATGTTCCCTCCTTCTTCGGCAATATTGATATCATGTAGTCCATGTTTTTTACCAAAGAAATAATTGATGTTATTCGCTTCAAATGAGATTGGATCAACATTCTGAATCCCCACAAAAACTGATGAGACTTCTGAGTGATATAGATTACTACCTACTTTACCACCAATTCTAATCACACCTCCAACATCCAACGCATAACAGCGGTTCAAGGTCATTTTCTCACCGTTCAGTACGTATACTTGATCTTGATTACAAACTTTCACAAAATACATTCTAGCCAAAGGCATGTATAATACTGAAAGTGGTGTTTTTATGTTACTCTTATATAAATGTCGTTTACCACCATAACCCTCTTCATCATTCGATATCGTTAAACAGTTATGTATCTTGGCTAATTCCTCAATTTTATTTGTTGTAAGAAACTGTTGCATTCTATGAAGCCTATCGAATTCTATATTATAGGATTCACAAATAATCTTCATGATGCGTTGTTCTTCTTCAGAGAACACATCATTGGAATAAGCCAATTCTAACAATTCAATAATTGTTACAATACGCTGTCTTAACGTTAACTCTTCAGCAGCCATTGTCGCAATTTCTCTAATCTCATCGTTAGAAGCATTTCTTCTAGCCTGATGTTCAAAGAGTTCAATATATTTATTGATATTGCTTTCGTGGAGTGTAAAAGTTAAGTAATCTTCTAAAATCTCAATGGCTTCATCAATAGAACCATCGGCTGTAGCCATAATAGCAAACAGTTTCGTTAGAGATTTTAAGACTTTTTCGTTCATAAGTTAGGTCATTTGGCGATCGCGGAGTTCTATACGATCACTCGATAAGATGTTATAGTTAATGTTGACTAGAGATGTTGATATATGATTGACATCAAGGGTTTATCGACAGCTCTTATTATCACCTACTTTCAATGAAAACAGGTTTATAGTAATTAAAACATCTCTAATTAAACAAAAAAAGTCCTGTGTTCAAAACACAGGACCCTTGAATGTCTGCAAGATTTAAATTACATGCTTACAGTCACTTTTCTTAGTGCTTCCACAGTAGCAGTAATATCTTTAAGATCTTCTGCTTTCAACTGGTAACCACCTTTATTTTCTTTCAACTTCTCGTCAAATTTTAAAGCATCAAACTGACCTTGTAATTTCACGAATTCTGCATAATACTTTTTAGTATCTGCGTTTGTTCCTTCTAGAGGCTTCAAGATTTCTACGATTGCATCGATAGAAGATTCTTGCTTAGCTACTGCAGTCATTAGATCTACTAATACTGCATTTCTAGCTTCAGCAGGCAAATCTTTAGGAGCATTTTGAACTAGACCTAAAGAGATATGTAAAGCTTCTAAAGTTGTACCTGTTACGATCAAAGCTGCAACGTCGTACTGAGAATTTGTATTAAGGAAAGCTTTTACTTTGCTTTCTGATTCAGAAATCACTTTCAACATTGCCTCTTTATCAGAAAGGGCTGTTTCAAGTTTATCACTAAGATCGCTACCCATAGCATCAGAGATACCCAATTTATCTGATAACTTTCTTGCAGTCGAGAAGTAATTGATAGCTTCTTGAGGCTTGTTTGAAGCAGATAAATAAGCGATATCAGAAATATATACACCGAAGTTTAATGCAGATGATGCATCTTTTAATACATATGATTCTGCTTTGTCTTTCGAGTTTAGTAATGAAGCGTCAAACTCAGCTCCACTTCTTTCTAACAATACAGGGATTGAAGTTGGGTCAGGAGCATTATTTAAGATTATATTAAAATCTACTGATGCTTCTTTCACTGCTGCGATTTCCTTCTTTGTCTCATCGTTGTTTGAAGAATCAGCCGATCCACCACAAGCGATCATAGTTGTAGCTAAACCACAAGCGATAGCAATTTTACCTAAATTTTTATATTTAGCACTAAAAGTCATAATCTTATTTCGATTAGGTTCTTTAAAAAAAATTCAGACCAAAAATAATTGTAAATATTATATATCAAAAAAAAATACCGCTAAATCTTTAAATTCTATTGTATTAAACCTAGGTGAAAGATATTATTAGCATTTCAATACTGTTTTCGATCAATTTTCTTATCAGGTTATCTAAAATGATTTTATCTTTGCATCTATGGAAAACGAATTAGGCTTTTTATCTCAAATGTTTGATACTTTATACCTCTTTCCTGAAGAGCTAGAAGACATTGAGATTCCAGAGGAAGAATTGGCAAAAATCAACGGAGATCAGGTTGAGAAGAAAGAGGAATCACCTAAAAATGAGGTGAAAGAACAAAAAGCTGTTCCTAAAAAATCTATCAATAAAACTTTACCTACTGATTATTATGGTGAGAATAAACGTCATATCGTTATCCTTATCGAACACAGTGGTGTGGATATCTATAGAAGTAAAGAATTCCAGTTATTGCTAAAAATTATTGGAGCCCTACAATTATCATTACAAGAAGTAGCTGTGGTGAATGTTTTGGAGCAAAAAGATCAATTAGATCAACTGATGAAAAAACTTGAGCCAAAACACATACTATATTTTATTAATGGGGATGAAAGCCCAATTTCAAGTCAGAAAGTACCTAAATACGTTCCTACTGAAATTGATGATTGCCCGGCAGTAGCTGCGGACAGTCTTTCAAAACTATTATTTGATACCGAAAAGAAAAAAGATCTTTGGTTATCGCTTAAAACACTATTTGATTTATAATTTAGATCATCATCAACCTCCATACACCTGTAATAAATACAAGCAATAAACCAGCAGGTGTAAGGTATTTCCAACACAAAGTCATTAACTGATCCACCCTTAACCTTGGGTAAGACCAACGTATCCACATTTGTACAAATACAAGGAATAATGTCTTACTCATTAACCAAACAAATCCCCATACATAACCCGATAATTCTCCAGTTGTACCTGTAGTCCAATCGGCCAATCGTAGCGATCCAATATTAATGAATGGTGTGTTCCAAGAGCCTAAAAATAATACAGAGGCAAATACACAACCTAATAACATTACACCATATTCAGCAAGCATCATAAAGGCAAACCTCATTCCTGAATATTCAATATGATATCCAGCAATCAGTTCTGTCTCTGCTTCAGGTAAATCGAAAGGTGCTCTATTTGCTTCAGCTAAAGATGAGATATAAAATATGATGAATGCTAGGATTAAAAACGGATTTCTAAGAATATTCCAAGTTAGAATTCCGCCCATATCAGTTACATCTATTCCTAAAGATTTTAAGCCAAATAAATAATTCACATCTGCTGATAAAAGCCCTTGTTGAGTAGAAATAATCTCTGTATTCAAGGTTTGAGCAGTCATCACAACACACAGCACTGCCAGGCCCATTGGCACTTCATATGAAACCATTTGAGAAGCTGATCTCATGGCTCCATATAGAGCGTATTTATTGTTCGAACTCCATCCTGCTGCTATAATTCCTAAAACTTCTAACGATAAAATCGCTAAAATATAAAAAACACCAATCATCGACTGAGAACCGTAAATACCATTGGTAAATGGCAGTACAGCAAAGCCTGCAAATACAGGCATAAAAATGACTATTGGTGCGTATTTAAAAATGGTTCTGTCTACCGCTTTTGGAATAATATCTTCCTTTGTTAATAGCTTTAGTATATCTGCAAATGTTTGCAATAAACCTCTTGGACCCACATTTACAGGTCCCATTCGGTCTTGCATCCAAGCAGAAACTTTACGCTCTACGTAGATTCCCAAAATGGCAAATACTAAAAGAAATGGAAGATATAAAACAAGTGCTAGCATAGTTTGTATCTGACTAAAAAATTATTCTGATTATAAAGAACAACTCGGGTGTACGCTTACAGTTTGTTCGATTGCTCAGATTTTCAAGTTGCAATTTAATTAATTGATCAAGATAATATTCATCAAACAGTAGTTTATTCGCAATTTTATTAACGTTCGTATTATTTTTTTGCATAATTATTAATATTTCAAGGTTTACCTTTCATATTAATTAGCAGAAACCATTTCAAACAAATGATTTTTAGTTAATCCATCTTTTTTTTTCTAATTTGAAGTATTATCAGTAAACTTGTTGATTACATTTTTTAAAATCGACTACAGAATATGTTTTTGATAATCTTATAATTAATTCATCATATACTTTTAATGAGTAAAACAATTAAGAAGCTACTCATCTTACTTTTTTCAACTTGCCTAACACTACTATCTGCTTCTGTACATGCACAATTTACTATAAAAGGCCAAGTCGTTGAACAAGGAAGTAATCTCCCTGTTCCTTTTGCTAGCGTCTATTTTGAGGGAACAACCATTGGTACCTTAACCAATAATAATGGTCTTTTTTCCATCACAATAGATGATTACAAAGGAAAGACATTGGTGGCTAAATTTACTGGATATGAGCATTGTACAAAGAAACTAAACAATTCGAATTACAATAAAAAGATTATCCTCAAACTGAAGGAAAGCTCTACGGAATTAGAGGAGGTTGTCATTAAGTCGAAGAAATGGGAAAACCCTGCTTGGGAAATCCTCAGAAACGTTCAAAAGCATAAAGATGATAACGATACAAGAGATTTAAAATCCTACGAATATAAAAGCTACACGAAATCGGATATTTGGGTAGGTAATGTGAACGAAAACTTCAAAAAGAAAAAAGTAGTTTCTGATATTCTTGATTCCTTTGAAGATTTTGAGCCTATAACCGACGAAAGAGGACAGCCGGTGATACCAATTTTTAGTTCTGAGGTCTCGTCTACTATTTATTACATCAAAAATCCTGATGCAAAGACAGAATTAATAGAAAAATCCAGAATTAGAAGTGTGGGGCCTGACGATAGTGAAATGATTTCTCAGATTGTAGGATCATCATTTATTGACTTCAACCTTTACCAAAACTCATTCATATTTTTTGGCAAACAATTTATCTCTCCTATTACTTCTGAATGGCGTAATTATTATGATTATACACTTCAACCAAAAAAGATTAGTATTGATGGTATTGATTGTCATAAAATCGACTTTGAACCAAGAAGAGAAGAAGATTTAGCCTTTACTGGCACAATGTATATTGCCGATTCGGCTCATCAGTTTGCTTTGGTGAAGTGGGATGCAAAACTAAACAAAGAGGCCAATATCAATTTTGTTGATTCCGTACATTTAATGCAGGTGTATGAGCCTATATTAAAGGATAATCAGAAAACTGGATGGTTACCAAAGAAACAAGACTTTATAATCAGTATTGGTAAAATTGCTGATAAATGGGCAAAGGTAAAACTGAATATAAAAATCAGAAATAGTGATTTTATTGTCAATCAACCGAAAGCAAGAAAATTTTATGATCAGCCGGTGATTATGGATCCGGATGCGTTGAATGGAGTAAATGATGAAAAATATTGGGAAACCCAACGTCCTGAACAACTCACCACAAAAGATCAACAAATTTTTAGCATGATCGACTCGGCTGAGTCTACCCCAAGGGTTAAGATTATTTCTTCGGTGGGCGATATGATTACAAGTGGACATAAGAAATTTGGTCCTATAGAATTAGGCCCTATACCTTTCTTATATGCTTTTAATAGTGTGGAAGACCATCGATTCCAATTAGGTTTCCAAACTAATAACGAATTTTCTAAGAAATGGTCGTTTAATGGATTTTTAGCCTACGGCACTAAGGACAAAGAATTCAAATATGGTGGACAAGCTAGATATATTATTAATAGAAAACATTGGGCATTAATTGGTGCTTCTTATTATAATGATTTAAGAAGGGTGAGTGTTAACCAAGCCAATTTTAATAGCCGACCATTGTTCTTAGCGGCATTAAGATGGGGCGATATGCGTTATCCTTACATGGAAAAAAACGCATCTATTTGGTATGAGAAAGATATTACAAGAGGTTTTAATGTAATGACTAAATTGACCCATCGTATTATTGATCCTTTATTTCCGTACAAACAAGAAGGCGATTTTGAAAACAATACTCCGGTATATGATCAGTTAGTGGGGACGGAAGCTTATGTGAAACTTACTTATGGTTTAGGTCATCGATATGTCACCAATAGAGCCAATTATAGAAAATTAGTCGCTCAAGACAATCGCCCAAGAATATCATTTGATTATACTATTGGCATTCCGAATGTTTTAAATAGTAATTATTCGTACCAACAAATTCGTTTAGGTTTAGATCAGAAGGCAAATATTGGAAAGTTCGGTACATCTAGTTATGTGCTTCAGGGTGGTTTTATCCTAACCGAGGCTCCTTTTCCATTTTTAGCCATGCCTTTTGGTAATAACGTACCTCTACTCTACAACCGATATGCCTTCAATTTAATGGATTTAGGTGAGTTTGTAGGTGACAGATGGGCATCTCTGCAACTGATGCACCGATTTGATGGAAATATCCTCAACCGAATTCCACTGATCAAAAAACTAGGATGGCGTACAGTAGGTATTTGTAATATTATGTATGGTGATTTGAGTAGTAAAAATGCCAATCAGGCGGTGAGGCCCCAACTTCTTGATGGTGAACAATATGATCCTAACAGAGAAGCTAAAGCCTTGGACCCTAGTACTCCTTACGTTGAGATAGGTACTGGTGTAGAAAATATTTTTAAGGTCTTGAGAGTCTACACTATTTGGAGAACGACTTACCATACACCAACATCAAATAATTTTGGGGTATATGTCGCTTTTGGAGTTTCTTTCTAAGATCTCACCTCAGTCTTCATACATATTCATATTAACCTTTATATTTGTACCCAAAATTTGATCATCACCAATTTAAAATCAGTATTTGTATATGAAAATTAGAGTAGGACAAGGATATGATGTGCACCGTCAGGGTGAAGGAGAAGAATTATGGCTTGGAGGAATCAAATTTGAGCATACTCACGGTTTAATAGGACACTCTGATGCTGATGTTTTGATCCATGCGATCTGCGATGCTATTCTTGGTGCTGCCAATATGAGAGACATTGGTTTCCATTTTGCAGATACAGACCCTCAATTTAAGGGAATAGATAGTAAAATCCTTTTGGCTGATGTAATGAAGATTGTCAGAAAAGAAGGTTGGGAATTAGGCAATGTAGATTGTACGATCGTTGCTGAAAGGCCAAAAATCAATCCTCATATACCTGCTATGAAAACATGTTTAGCGGAAGTAATGGGAGTTGAAGAGGAAGACATTTCATTGAAAGCGACCACTTCTGAAAAAATGGGTTTTGTAGGCAGAGAAGAAGGAATGGCTGTTCATGCCGTTGCTTTGATTACTAAAGCATAAATCTCACTTATAATAAGGACGTTGCAATGCAACGTCCGTACATATTTTTTGATAAATACTCTTAAGTATTTAGGCCTAATTCTTTCATCAAGAGGCTAGCATTGAATTTTTCACAAACCCCTGATTTAATTTTATAATCAAATTCAAATCCACCTTGGTGATAATCAAAATCAAAATGATAATTCTTTGTCATCTCCGAATTATCCGATTCAAATTCAGAAAGCTGAAGGTCATGGGTAGCGACTAAAATATAAGCATCTCTATTTTCTTTCAATTTCTCAAGAAGCGCAAAAGACCCTTTCAGTTTATCGACCGAATTCGTTCCTCTCAGCATTTCGTCAACCAAGAATAAATAACGCTGATTAGAATTAATCGCTTCTACAATTAATTTAATGCGTTCTAATTCGGCTTTAAAAGTAGATTCACTTAACCTTAAGTTATCTGATATACGCATTGAGGTAATCAATTTCACTGGCTTTCCTACCGAAAACTGTTTAGCACAAACAACACTGCCAATATAAGATAACACCAAATTAATTCCCGCTACCCTTAAAAAAGTACTTTTACCAGACATGTTGGAACCGGTAATAATACTTACTCTATTATCATTTTGTAAATGATACGAATTCGCTACTCCTTCATTTTGAGTACCAGAAATACCTTCAAATATTAAGGGGTGTCCCATTTCTAACCCTTCAAATACATATTCTTTATCAGTATACTCTGCCTCTACCCATTCAGGTTTATTTCTTTGTAGAATTGCCAAACTATTTATTGCTTCTAGCTGACCAATCACATCATATAAGTCATCAAATAATTGGGGATATTGATTGAACCAATTTCTTATGTTTTTTACTAATCGAATATCAAAAGGAAAAAAAGCGTATAACATTACCAACCCCACTAAGTTTCTTCTAATATCCAATTGTTGAATCATATAGGATAAATCTTTCAATGGTTTTAGAAATGTTTCTCCATTTCCGATTTTAGCCACCTCTGATTGAAATAATTTGGAAGTAAAAGATGCCTCACCAATTAATTTGATCAATTGCGAAAGCTTTTCTAAAGTTTCGGAACTATTACTAATCAATTCCATAAAAGCAGCCACTCCTTTTCCTACTTTACTCATCACAAAGAAATTAGCGATAACTAATCCAATACCTAAACTACCCACCCATTCTTGAGTGGTCACCAAACCGTAAACAACTACACACCATAAAACAGGAACCAAATAAGAGTAATAAAGATAAATTTTCTCATTTTTTAATTCGAACTTAGAAATCTCATCAGTATTTACAGGTTTAAATCCTTTCTCATTTTCATTATCAAAAAGTAAGTATTGAAATTGATTTGAAAACTCTTTCTTATCTGATAATTCATTTACGGCCTCTCTTCTTTCCAATATTTTATCAAATTTCACATCAGCAACTTCTTGAAAGAAAGAGGCAAGCTTTGTTTTTCCTAATCTAGTTTTAGCTCTGTTGATAAAATGGAACAATCCAAACTCACCAAAAATATCTAAATCATTAGCAAAATGATGCTGAGGGTTGATAAACTCTTCTCCGTTACTATAAATATTTGCTTCGCCTTTAATAGTATTCAACTCATTTTCTATCAATTGATATTTGACTTTATACTCTGATAATCGAGATAATATTTTTTGATGAAGACGAACAACAACGGCAAAACCTAAAAACTCAACTAAAATAGATATCCAAAGAAAATCGCTCAAATAGTTATAAAATAAAAATGACAAACCTATTGATGCAACAACATAGATGAGTCTCAAAAAAGAATATTGATTTGATTTTTTCTCTAACGAGCTAATGAATTGATTTAGTTTATTAATTTCTTCTTGATAATGTAAAGACATGTGTAAATACTATTTATTGAACAACAAAGTTATAATAATCTTGAAGTTATCATTGATAATAGATACAAAAAAAGGTTGTTTTCAAAAAATGAAAACAACCTTTTTCTTTGAAGTATTTATACCTTACAGGTCACAAGGTAATAAAGTAACTACCTCTAATAACGCCTTAGTTTCTTCAAGTTCTTGTTGAGCATCAGCTAATCCGTCAGGATCATCAGCAAAAGATTCTTCCAAAGCTTCATTGATACATGTCTCATTTGCATTAGCAAAGTCCAAAGCTTCTTGTGCAGCAGCTTTAGTATCTTCACAAGTCGCATCGTCTGGAAGATTACCTAATTTTTCATAAACAGCTGTTAAGTCTGCAATAGTTTGTTGTGTATCACACGGAGCTGGCTCTTCGTCTTCTGAACATGACATTGCGAATAAGCCTAGAAGAAAGATTAAGAGTACTTTTTTCATGATAAAAAAATCCTTTAAGTAAAGTAAATTAAAAACATATTATTCACTACATAATCAGTGCCAATGTTAACAAATAATACATAATTTATTCACTAATTAATTATAAGAGTTGTAATAAAATTATTTTACATTTATTGTATAATATTTACTTTTAAAAGGCGTTTTATTACTTTTTATACAAGCTATTAAGATCTAAAAACATTTTTCACATTTTTTAGTGCATCACCTTTTATAGTAAATACGTTACTTTGTATTGAATATAATTGTTCTACGCTTTTATTATCTAATTGAATACACAGCTATCATATAAGAAAATTGCTCGCTCAATCTTTACGATATGGGTTGCACTCCACACATTGAACTATAGTGTGGACATTGATGCTGTCATTGTATCTCATGCAAACTACAGTCCTGAGTATCTATTACAACAGGAAGATAAAATCGAAAGTATCGTAGAATTTTTTGTTGTGATCATTTTTGAAGACAACTTCGATGATTTCGAAGACAATCCGTTTTCTCATAATGAGTCAAAAAGTTTTTCCCCAATAGTATGTTTTTACCCATCAATACCTAAGATTGTTGATGAGGCTAAACCTATTAAGACAAAAACTTCACAACAACATTTTTACCTAGACCGTAACTACCCTACGCCTATTCAAGGCATCGTTCCTCCCCCTCCGCGTGCGTGCTAAATAGCAGTACGGCTAATACGCTGTGCTCTACTTTTTTAAGAAATAAATTCTTAATGCACAAACGTAGAGATATATGAAAAACCTATATTTATTAGTTATTCTATTCTCTCTAATCTCTCTTAACAATGCAGTGTATGCACAAGAGGTTCAGGAAGAAGAGGAACACGAAACAAAATTTAAACAACAGCCAGGATTGGCAAAAGCAGCTTCTAAAGTATTTTTCTCGGAAAAACCATGGAGCGTATCAGGATTTGGAGAAATTTCTATGGTAAATCGTAATGATGTACCCCTAGGAATGGAAGACGATATCGAATTGTCTTACAACAACTTATACCGTTTCTCTACCTTTTTCGGATACCGTTTTACAGATAAGATTATCTGGAACTCTGAAGTTCTAGTAGAATACTTGATGGATCCCAATGGAAACTCTCATTTTGAGTTTATTCTAGAAGCTTTTATGGACTTTTCTATCCATAAATCATTTAACGTAAGAACAGGTTTATATCCTTTAAGTCTTGGATACATCAATAATAACGATGAACCCGTAATGTTCGGATCTGTGAACAGATCGGATGTTGAACGTATCATTATTCCAAGTACTTGGATGGGTATGGGTGTCAGCTTCTACGGTATCATGTCCCCTAGTTTAAATTATACATTAGGCTTCTCTCAAGGACTTGACGGTAGTGCCTTTAGAAGTGGAACTTTTGTACGTTCAGGTAGAGAACCTCGCTTTGATGGTAATGCTTTCACTACTTTCTCAGTCAATCCACAAATTAATTATGTAGGATTAAAAGACTGGACATTCAGTGGATCTGCTTATATCGGTCAAGCAGGCGATAATCAAGAAATCACAGATAGTAATAATAATGTACGTAGAGCAGAATCAGTAGTACAAATCTATTCAGCTTATGCTCGTTATGTACAGAAAAATTGGGAATTCATTGCACTTGCCACTACTGGTTATATGTCGAATACAGCCGACATTTATCAGATGACTGCTCAAGCAAACGGTGGTGTTGGTGAAGTGATGGCCAAGCAAAATATTGGTTATTTGGTAGAAGGAAGCTTTGACCTTCTATCGCTTTTCAATAACCGAAACTTTCTTCGCAAGAAGAACTTTATGATTGACCCACATGAGGTCAAAGTACCATTCTTCGTGAGATACGAGTATATCGACACTCACAAAAATTATAATGAGAAGTTACTTGCTGAGTCAAATGCCAATATGGTTCATTTTAACTCAGACATCATTACTGTAGGTGTGAACTTCAAACCTAGGGAAGAAATTGCATTCAAAGTCGATTATCAATTCAGAAATAATCGAGCAACTGGTCCCTATGCCGCAAAAGAAGACAATTTACTAGAACTAGGAATTGGCTTCATATTTTGATCTTTAACAACTTCGATGAAAAACTAAAAACCAATGGGAAACCTCTGCATCTTTTTGTAGAGGTTTTTTTTTATGCTAACTTCACTATGCATTTACAACCAAATTACTCTTATGCAAAAGTACCTTTTCACTTTTCTACTATTTATTTGCTCTTTTCATTCAACATTTGGACAATCGTTTGATACTGGTGGCGGTGGTGAAAGAAGCGATAAGAAATTTCAATTCATGCCTATCCCCTACATCAATTATGATAGAACACTTGGTTTATCTGTAGGTGCATTACCCATGGCGATGTACAACCTTAGTGAAAAGGATACGATTTCTCCATCATCAGTATCGGGTCTACTTGGCATGTACACCACCAACGAATCTTGGTTTGTCTTAGGTTTTTCAAAGTTCTATTTTAACGAGGATAAATATAGAGTAACGGTTGCTGCCGGAACAGGAAATTTCAACTTTCAAACTTTTGTTGGGTTACCTATCAATGGATTTGTAAAGTATAACACTGGAGTGAATTTCGCGAAGGGTGAAATTCAACGAAAAATTGTCAACCATTTATATTTGGGAGTCAACTATATGTATACCGACTTCAAGAATCAATTTGATATTGGTACTGACACCACATTTGTCACAGAACTACAAACTTTAGGCTTTATAGTATCCTACGATCAAAGGGATAATGTCTACTACCCTACAAAAGGTCAAATTGCCGATATCAATATTGATTTCAACCCTAACTTTCTAGGTAATGAGCAAACCAATACTAAAGTCACTTTAGCATTCAATAAGTTTTTTGCGTTTAAAGAAGGACGAGATGTTTTAGCAGCTAGAGCCTATATAGGTTTTGGTATTGGTGACCTAACTTTTAATCAACAATTTATTGTTGGAGACACCGATATTAGGGGATATACTCAGGCAAAATATAGAGGAAATGCGATGTATAACCTGCAAGCAGAATATCGATGGAATTTCCATAAAAAAATGGCACTTAACTTCTTTGGAGGTTTGGCTACGGTTTCTGGAGCCAACGAATCATCCCAAAATGGAATTTTATTACCTGGAGCAGGTATAGGTTATAGATATACTGTATTCCCTAAAAACCATATGAATGTTGGTCTTGATGCTGCTGTCGGTAGAGATGATTGGGGCATTTATTTTAGAATAGGTGAAGCTTTCTAACTATTGTTTTGTTATAACTTTATAAGTTATCTTTAGTTTATTGTAATAGAACTCAACCTCTGAAAGATAAAATCGTAAATTAACTCATCATTTTCTGATTTATATTTTAGAACGATTTTAGGTTAAAAAGAAAATACTATGTGGGAAACATTCGATATACAATCCTTATTTTTTGGTTTATTAGCCGGCCTTGCCGTTGCATTAATAGTACAAATTAAAGGTTGGTTTAAACAGGCCTATCAAAACAAAGAAATTAAACGTTTAAAGTCTCATTTGCATGACAAAATGGAGATAGATGCTGAGGCAATGAGCAGTAAAAAGGGTGAAATTGAACGTTTAAAAAGAGAAAACGAAAACCTAAGAGTAACCAATAAAGCATTAATGAATAAACCTGGACGCCAAGAGATGATGACCTACCATGCTTTTCAAATAGCTATTGATAAATTAAATAGTAATATGATGGGATTTGGCCCAGCTTGGCAAGATGCCTTTAAAGAAGCTAAAGAAGATGTAAAAAGCATAGAAGAAGGTGAACAATCTTTTATGAAAAAAGTCTTACCTAAAGGTCTATTTGGCGGCAACACCTATGAATTAGGAGAAGGCGATGATTAACTCCTTAATTCTAAATAAAACCAAATAAAAGATATAACAATCCTATGAATTAATATCATTAACAGTCTACTTTTGTCACTCACTATATCCTTAAGTATATTAGTTAAAGCCATACGATTAACCTTAAATGTCTAACAAATTAACTGTTTTACTTATGAATGCTTACAGGTGGTTTCTAGTAATATTGACTGTTATATTAGGTATAGGAAATGTATTTTTCCTAGACAAAGAAGACTTAAGTCTTTTCAATAATTTTTATGAATATTTATTCATGATATTAATGTTCGGTGCATCAGTAATTTTAGTAACGCAACGTTATTATAAGAATGAAGACAATAAGCCGTTGAACCAAAATTAAGCTCCCTGATTCATAACAATTCTAAACTACTACTCCCTACCCTCAAAAAACTATAATATTCTTTTGATCTAAAAAAAGAATGATAATATTGCCACGAGAATAATATTTTAATATTCAATTATGGCAATTTTTAAAAGATGGTCACGTACAGGATATGCAATTTTTAACTCCCTGAAAAGAGAGATCAAAATTGCTGTACTTAACGTTTCCATGCATCTAAATGCCCCTGTATTAAAAGTAGAAACCTCGTCTGTTCAACAACTTTTTGATCAAGACGATGACGACGACGATCTCAAGGAAGTCGACCTTTTATTACTTACGGAGGCCAACCATAGTTTATCTGATGTAAGCAGTAGTAGTTTACCCCAAATTATTGATTTTGATAAGGACACTCACTGCTTTACATTCTACGATTTACTTAACAAACTATTTCGCATCCCCCCTAATTTATCGGAAATATATAACGGTATTCTATATCGTGTAGAATCACTATGTCCTATTCATAAATCAATACAAAACTATTATGCAGACTGAAATTAGAAACAATTGGTCGAGAGAAGAAGTGGCTGAAATCTATAACATGCCACTTATGGAATTGATGTATAAATCATCAACCATCCATAGAGAATTTCAAAAAACCGGAGAAGTACAAGTATGTACACTATTATCTGTAAAAACTGGAGGCTGTAAAGAAGATTGTGGTTACTGTTCCCAATCTGCGAAACACAATACTCATGTAAAAGCACATAAGCTTATGCAAAAAGAGGATGTGATCGAAAAAGCAAAACAAGCAAAAGAAAACGGATCCACTCGATTCTGTATGGGTGCTGCATGGAGAGAAGCAAGAACAAACCGTGATTTCGAAAGTGTACTAGGTATGGTTTCTGAAATTAATGACATGGGTATGGAAGTTTGTGCTACTCTTGGAATGTTAGACGAAAAGCAGGCAGAACAACTTAAAGATGCAGGTCTTTACGCATACAATCATAACCTTGATACAAGTAGAGAATACTACGACAAAGTAATTACAACAAGAACTTTTGATGACCGTTTAGACACAATTGCAAACGTTCAAAAAGCAAAAATTTCTGTTTGTTCAGGTGGTATTATCGGTTTAGGAGAAACAGATAAAGATCGTATTAGCATGTTGCACACTTTATCTACATTACCAATTCACCCTGAATCTGTACCTGTTAACGCATTAGTTCCGGTAGAGGGAACTCCAATGGAGAACAACAAAATGGTATCTACTTGGGAAATGATCAGAATGATTGCTACAGCTAGAATTTTAATGCCTAAAGCAATGGTTCGTTTATCAGCTGGCAGAACAGAAATGAGCACTGAAGCTCAAGCATTATGTTTTATGGCTGGTGCTAACTCTATCTTTGCGGGTGACCAATTATTAACTACACCAAACCCAGAAGAAGATCAAGATAAATTGATGTTCAATCTATTAGGTTTAACCCCTCGCGAATCATTCTTAAATGAAAAACAAAAAGAAGTAGTCGTATAACATGCAACATCTTGAACACGAACTGTCAGTTCTTCAAGAGTCGCATCAATATAGATCTTTAAAAGAATCCAATCGATTAACAGAAAGTAATGTGCTTAGAAACAATAAGGTCATGACTTCTTTTATTTCGAACGATTATTTAGGGATTGCATCAAATGCTTCTTTAAAAAGCGAATTTCTTAAGGAATTAGACAAACAACAAAGCTTAAGTTTTGGAAGTGCTTCTTCTAGATTATTAGAGGGAAATCATCAAGTGTTTAATGAATTAGAACAAAAAGTAGCCTCATCTTTTCAGAAAGGAGGCTGCTTGTTCATGAACAGTGGGTGGCATGCCAATACCGGAATTTTAAGCTGTATACCTCAAAAAGGTGATTTAATTATTTCTGATAAACTAAATCACGCAAGTATAGTCGATGGTATCCGATTATCGAATGCTCAATTTGAGCGTTTCCGTCATAAAGACTATGATCATTTAGAGGACCTCCTAAAGAAAAAAAGGAAGGATTATAATCATGTCTATATTATTTCTGAATCCTTATTTTCAATGGATGGCGATTATGCTGACTTACAACAATTGGTTGATTTAAAGAATAAATACAACGCCTATTTCATTCTTGATGAAGCACATAGTATCGGTCTTTTCCAAAACGGATTAGGTTATGCAGCCTCATTAGATTTAGCCGATCAAATTGATATTCATATCATGCCTTGCGGAAAAGCATTAGGTGGTGTGGGTGCTTTAGTGGTAAGTTCTCAGGTGGTTAAAGAATACCTGATCAATAAATGTAGGGCATTTATTTTTACAACAGCATTACCAAGTATCAATGCAGCTTGGATGAGCTTTGTTTGGGACAGATTACCAAGTTTTGAAAACGAACGTCAGAAGCTAGAAGAAAACATCCAATACTATAATGTTTTGCGACAGAAAGACGGTTTTGACATTGTTTCTAGAAGTTGTATTCAACCTATTCTTATTGGTGAGAACCAAAAGACGATAAAAATATCAGATAATCTGTTGGAAAAAGATATGGTATGCAGTCCGATTCGCTACCCTACAGTTCCTAAAAACGCCAGTAGGTTACGATTATCTATCACAAGTATGCATAGTTTCGATCAGATTCAAACACTCTGTAAGGAAGTTTCATCACAATTAAAACAGGAATCCCATGCAATACAAATGGCTTAAAAAAGAAAATAGTGCTTCGATTACTTTATTTTTTAGTGGTTGGGGACAGACTCCTGCATATTTTCAAGATTTTCAGTTAGAAGAAGCTGATGTGTTAATGCTTTATGATTATCAATCGCTTGATTTTTCTGAGATCAATTCCTTATGTAAAGCATATGATCAAGTGAATTGTATTTCTTGGTCGTTTGGTGTTTTGGTGGGAGCTCATTTCTTACTACAAAATGATATAAATGGAGAACGAATTGCTATTAATGGTACACTTTCTCCAGTAGATGATAAGTTCGGAATTCCTCCTACCATTTTTAAAGGCACATTGGATGGGCTATCTGAGTCCAACTGGAAAAAGTTTATTTTTAGAATTTTCCCAGACAGAAAAATGGCTTCTCAGTTTTTAGAACTACCGCATCGTTCTATCGATCAATTAAAAAAGGAATTAAAGTTTTTAGGTGAAGTAAATAGTATAGAAGATCATTCACTTTACCAACAAGCTTACATCTCTAATTCAGATAGAATTTTTCCTTATCAAAATCAATTAAACGCCTGGGAATCAAGTGAGCATACCGTTATCGATGGAGCACATTTTCCTTTTGATAAAATCACTTTCCTTTCCAAGTTTAAAACTAATTCAAATGCTTATGATTCCGTTAGATAAATCTCAAGTACAACATCGATTTGGGAAGAATGTGGAAAGCTATGTTCATGAGGCAAGCATTCAAAAGGAAATTTGTAAAGAATTGTATTACGAAATAATCACTCATGAAATCACTTTCAATAAAGCCTTTGAAATTGGTTGTGGATGTGGTTTCCTCACAGATCTTTTGATTGATCATGTAAGGCAATATGAGGTAAATGATTTACATAGAAATTGTACGCATCAACTTCTTGACAAACATGATCATTTAAAATTTAGAGAAGGAGATGCTGAATCAATTTCTTTTCCTTCTGAATTAAATTTGATCTGTTCAGCTTCGGCTTTGCAATGGATGACAGATTTGGATGTACTTATCGAAAAAGTCAATCAAAGTCTTTTACCTGATGGCTATTTTATGTTCAGCACATTTGGGCCGGATAATTTTAAGCAGATCAAGGAAATTACGGGGAATGGCTTGGAGTATCATGAATTGACACATTGGGAATTTCTATTAGAAAAACATCAATTTGAGGTCATTAAATCGTGGGAATGGAAGAAAGACTTGCTATTTGATAAAGGAACGGATGTCTTAAGACACATCAAAAAGACAGGGGTAAATGGAATGAGTTCTGAAAAAAGTGTTTGGAATAGAAATAAGCTATTAAAATTTAATGAAGCTTATAATTTCTATCAAACTTCAGGTAAAGTTCCTTTAACCTATCACCCTATATTTATCATCGCCAAAAAGAAATAGTCATGGAAATATTTGTTACTGCCATAGGCACAGACAGTGGAAAATCGGTAGTTTCCGCCATATTAACTGAAGCATTAAATGCCGATTATTGGAAGCCTGTACAAGCGGGGTTTCCCACAGATACAGAAGGTGTTCATAGTATATTGCCAACTCAAAAAGAAAAAATTAAAGAAGGGTATTTATTAAAACATCCTATGTCGCCTCATGCAGCTGCTGAATTAGAAGGAATTACTATTGATTTAGATCAAATAGTTGTTCCGGAGTATAAAAATGAGATACTCATTGTGGAAGGTGCTGGTGGAATTATGGTGCCACTTAACGATAAAGATATGGTGATTGATATCCCACAGAAACATCAAATGCCCGTTATTTTGGTGAGTAATATTTATTTGGGGAACATCAATCACACATTATTATCCATTAATGAATTGAAAAGAAGAGGGTTGAATTTGATGGGAATTGTCTTTAATGGAGAAAATAACGAAGCCACAAAATCCATTATTTTGAAACATGCTGATTGTCCTGAATTATTTCATTTACCTCAATTAGAGAGTGTAAATAAAGAAACTGTTCAGGAAGTGGCGAATAATGTCAAAGAAAACCTAATAAAAAACATCACTCATTATCATGAATAAATCATTATTAGAAAAGGATAAAGAATTCATTTGGCATCCTTTTACTGCACAAACACTCACCCCTCCACCTTTGCCTGTGACATCGGCAAAAGGTTCCTTGCTTACTTTGGAAGATGGAAGAGAAATTATTGATGCTATTGCTTCATGGTGGGTCAATATTCATGGGCATGGTAATGAAGAATTGGCTGAGGTCATCAAGCAGCAAGTTTTGGATTTGGACCATATTATCTTTGCGGGCTTTGCACATCAACCCTCAGTAGCTTTGGCAGAAAAACTTCAGCCGCTATTACCAGGAAATTTACATCGTTTCTTCTTTTCTGATAATGGGTCTACAGCCACTGAAGTTGCTTTAAAAATGGCTATCCAATATTTTTGGAATAAAGGAGATACCAAAAGAAAAAAAGTAATTGCATTAGAAGGTGCTTATCATGGAGATACATTTGGAGCATTATCTATGGCGGCACGCACCCCTTTCTCTGCTCCATTCGACGATTACTTGTTTGATGTTTTGTACTTGCCTTTTCCGACTGAGGAAAATGAAAAAGAAGTATATGAATTAATGGAAGAATATTGTGCATCGGAAGAGGTTTGTGCCTTTATTTTTGAGCCATTAGTACAAGGTGCAAGTGGAATGAGAATGTACTCTGCGAAAACACTCGATCACTTAATTGGTATTGCTCAAAGCTTTGGTACATTATGTATTGCCGATGAAGTAATGACAGGATTTTACCGAACTGGGAAGTTATTTGCCACCAATTATCTAACTGATCATGCCCCTGATATTTTATGTTGTTCAAAGGCGTTGACGGCAGGTATTTTACCAATGGGTTTAACCATTTGTACTCAAGAAATCTATAGTGCTTATCTCGTAGATGACATGATGAAAACATTTTTTCATGGACACTCATTTACCGGAAATCCGATTACTTGTGCATTAGCGTTAAAGAGTTTAGAAATGCTCATAGGTGATGAAAGACAAGAACAAATAAAAACGCTTTGCAATAGTCAGAAAATGATGGCCGAAAAATTAACTGCACTCCCCTATTTTTCTAATGTTAGGGTGACGGGAAGTATTCTTGCGTTAGATTATATTAATGAGGCTGAAACATCCTATTTTAATTCTATCAGAAACGAGTTATATAATTGGGCTTTATCAAATAATATTTTGCTAAGGCCTTTAGGTAATACATTATATATACTGACAAATTATACCATCAAGACAGAAGAGCTTGAAAAAGTATATCAGTTAGTGTCTCAATTAGGGACTTTGGGGTTAAAAAAATGTCTTGAACTTCAAACTGAAGAAGAATAATTAGTAAAAAGTTTTCACTGAATTTTTATTTATAATCATTCTAAATAGTTCAAAATTCTACGAAGAGTTATATTTTTTCTTTGATTATTAATTATTATTTCCTTAATTGTTAATGAAAACAGCAATAAGAAATAGTTTTTGGGTTATTAAAGGAAAAGAAAAGGCCATCATTATGTGATGGCCTTTTTTATTTTTTCATTATTTAAAGAAAAACGAACAATAATGGATAAAGTTGTATTTTTTTATCAAGAATTATTGTAATAATGAAATTATTTCCTTTAATTAGTCAATGAAAACAGCAATAAGAAATAGTTTTTGGGTTATTAAAGGAAAAAAAAGGTCATCATTTTGTGATGACCTTTTTTAGTTATACGAATTTTGAATTTCATAAAACATATCATTTTTAACTTTGAGTAAAATAAAAATGTATTTTCTACATTTTTTATTGGAATATTAAAATTATTTCTTTTAATTAGCCTATGAAAACAGCAATAAGAAATAGTTTTTGGGTTATTAAAGGAAATAGAAAAGGTCTTCATCATGTGAAGACCTTTTTTTATTGTATTTTCATAAAAATAGAATCAAGTCTAAAATGTTTTCATTAATTTCGTCCGACAATCATCTATCAAATGTTTGACGACTAAAAGTCAATAACTTTCATTTTATGAAACTAAGAAAAATAAAAAAGACCTTATTTTTTATTCTACTATTATCCTTATCAGTTCAGGTTGTGTCTGCACAAAGTACTACTGCATTAACTGATTCCACAGCTCAAGAGAACATCAAAAAGGAGAAAAAGAAAAAAAATCTCCGTTTTAGTGTTTTAGGTGGACCAGGGTATACTCCAGATTACGGATTCCTTTTAGGGGTAAGTATGTTATTCACTTTTAAGATCGATACAACAGATCCTGATTTAAATAGGTCTGTCGTGCCCATTGCTGGTGCATGGCTTTCTTCTGGTGGATTTAACTTAATTGCTAAACCTCAGCTATTTTTCAAAGACGATAAAATTCGATATTTCGGACAAGTACAATACAGAAATAACTATGATAATTATTATGGTGTAGGTTTCGACACCAATCAAAATATTCCAAGAAGTGATTCCACCACACAGTTCTTCCAAAACTCCATAGTGAACTTTGGTTCGGTACTTTTCAGACTGGGTGAATCTGATTTTTTCTTGGGACCTTCCTTCGAAGTTACCTATAGAAATTTAAGTGAAATTTCTCCGTTGATGGCCACAGACCCTGTTTATATTGAACAAGGTGGTAAACCTGAAGGAATGGACTTTTTTAATATCGGTTTAGGATTTGAAGTCTCATACGATACAAGAGACATTCCTGCCAATGCATGGAGTGGAGTTTTCTTCGATATCAATGCTAGATATTATGATACATGGCTAGGTTCAGATAGTCAATGGGGATTTATTAGTGCCGAATACCGACAATACAAATTACTCCCTTTTATGGGGGAAAGAAGAGTATTAGCATGGACTGCCAAAATAAGGTCTTCCTATGGAGATGTTCCCTTTACCGATATGTCACTTATAGGGTCTCCTTTTGATTTAAGAGGTTACTATCTAGGTCAATATAGAGATAAAACTTCTGCATTTATGATGGCGGAATATAGACATATGATTAACTCTAAATCTAAATTACTGTCTAGGTTAGGCTTTGCTGCTTGGGGTGGTGTAGGTATGGTTGGTCCTGATTTATGGAACCCTGGAGGAGTATTACCTAACTTTGGGGCCGGTTTAAGAGTAGAGGTACAACCTAGAATGAACTTTAGAGTCGATTTAGGTCGAGATCCTTTAGCTGGACAGAATTTGATTTACTTTAATATGACGGAAGCGTTTTAGCAGGTAGCAAAGTTAACGCTCGTTTTAGGTAAGAAGTAAGAGGGAAGAAGTAAAACTGGCGCAAATGTTAAGCGAAAGCGTCATTTGTGCCCATAAACGTTAGAGGTCTCCCGACCTCGTTTTTTACTAAGGAACTAAGGAACTAAGGAACTAAGGAAAATTACAAATTTGAGGAATCTACTCAAACGCTTTAAAAATAATTCCGTGTATTCAGATAGAATCTTTGGAACTAAAGTATATAAAAAAGGATTAAAACTTTTGGGAATCACCCTAAGTTTTAATCCTTTTTTTGATTTATGAGAAGATTATTTTCCTAGAACTAGGAAGCTTCCGTTCAATAAATTTTCTTTGTTGTATTCGAATTCTGTCTCTTCAGTATTTCCTACATACACTTTACCTCCTGCAGCTTCAACGACAGCTTGTCCCGCTGCTGTATCCCACTCCATTGTTGGTCCATGTCTGTAATATAAATCAGCTTTACCTTCTGCTACCATACAGAATTTTAAAGATGATCCTACAGAAATAGATTCTGTAGCTTCGTATTTAGAGATAATTTCTTCTTCTGCTGGATTGGCATGAGATTTTGAACGTACTGCAACACGATCACCGTCTTTCCACTCCACTTTAATAGGATCTAAAATTCCAGCCTCTCCTTTTTTGGCTCCCTCTCCTACAATACCAATATAGATTACTTCTTTCACTGGTACATAGATCACTCCAAGAACAGGTTTTTTATCTTTTATCAAAGCAATATTTACGGTAAACTCACCATTTCTATTGATAAACTCTTTTGTACCGTCCAAAGGATCAACACACCAATAAGTTGACCAATCTTTTCTTTCAGCATATTCTATAGATTTCCCTTCTTCTGACAAAATTGGGTAATCAAATTCTGATAAACCTTTCATAATTACTTCATGAGAAGCCTTATCTGCTAAAGTAAGGGGTGAGTTATCATCTTTTATCTCAACTCCTAAATCTTCTTTATCGTAAATTTCCATAATTGCATGGCCTGCTTCAATCGCAATACTCATACAATCATTCGATAGTTTTTCTAAGTCCATTAGTTTCTAAATTTTATATGGGATTACAAATATAGAAAAGAAAAACAATTTAGAATTATAGATGGATGATCTACATTAAAACATACGGTCTTTCTGGCTTCCATGCATCTGGGAGATCTTTATATTTAATTTCTTGCTTGATATTGATTTCAATAGTTCTGGCAAGAGTGAGCATTGGTGTATCAGATGATGAGTTTTCAAATGGATCTTGTAAGTAGGTCGCAATTCTCTCAATAATTAAAAAAGCTAATGCTAGAGTCACACTTGTCACCAACAATATCATCCCATTTGTTTCTACTAGACCATAGGGAAGGAAAAATATAAAGAAATAGATCAATATCTCTAACAATAAAGTGTACATACTTGGAAATACTGTATTCTTTATTCTTTCACACTTCCCCATAGAGTCAGTAAGCTTTACCAAGGTGGTATCCATTTGTACCAACTGAAATGTATCTATGTATCCATTCTTAAATAACTCTTTTAATAACTTCCCTTGTGTATATAGTAATGAATTGGGAACATTTTTACTTCCCTTCAACACTTCTATCTCGTCGGCCTTAAGTAAATATTTAGCATCTGCTGTCGGATCTTGCTTTCTTAAATTTCTTGCCAAAGCAAAACACCAAGCTGCTTGTCTTAAGGACATATCTTCGATAATCTCATTTGAATTTTCATTTTGAGGCAAATAAGTAATGAGTTGTCTTGCCCAACTTCTAGAATCGTTTACAATGGCTCCCCAGACTTTTCTTGCCTCCCACCATCTTTGATAGGATGAATTGGTACGAAAAGCTAAAAGCAGGGAAATAGCGGTACCTGGAACAGAGATAATACTTAATGGTAAACTAAGCTGACTCAATAAATGTTCATCATCTAAAATTGATAAAAAAAGCATATATATAACAATCAACAACACAGAAAACCAAAGGTCTTTAAAAAGTCTTTTCCAAGGAATATATAAACGGGTTACCATATATTTTTTTACTAGTTTTTGGGATACTATTAGTTAATGTAAATCAGATTAAAAATATCATCTAATAGCGTAAATTCTTTGTTTTTGCCTATAAAAAGTTCCTATAAGCAATAATTCTTAAAGAGATTCTTATTTTTTTTCAATTATTCTTTGAATTTTACAACAAGACCTCTATATTAGTAGCAAATTAATATTAGACTATAAAAAATCTTTACCACAGATAAATTAATAACCACAAAATCAAATCCAATTTATTGCAAATCCCCCTATTTTATGGTTTTTAAATTACATAATTTATTATGTGGTACTTAAAAATATTATTAGTAGTTAGTTTATCAAAAAACGAAAGGCTATCTCAAATTGGGATAGCTTTTTTATTTTTAAAAACTATCTGATTATTAACAAGCTATAATCCATTCATAGATTAAAATTTATTTGCATAATTTTATATAATATTTGCATTTCACACATGTTATATGTTCTTTTGCACACGTAATACATTACCCAAAAAAATATTTAATTTTCTAAGTAATTATCATTTACTGTAACATTTATTCTTTACTAAAAACATTTCTTTTATGAACAAGCTATCAGCCCTTGGGGCGCTACTATTGCTATTGATTGGTTTTTCATGTCAAAACCGATTGGAGGATCCAACTGTTTTCACCTCAGAAGAGACTTCTGAAGAATCTAACAAGAGAATGCCTTTTAATCAAAGAGTATTCTTATTAAACTCAGCAGGCAATTCGTCTGTTATTTATGAAATCGATTACGATTTCCAAGGTTTAACTGGCGGTGCAACGCTTACAAAAGTAAACACTTCAGAAACCTTGCCAAAAGGTGGTCACATGTGTGTTTCTCCGGATAACCGTTTCTTAACCGTTGTAGTTGCTAAAAAGAACAAAATCTATTTAGTAGAAATTGCAACAGGTCAAGTAAAGTCAGCTACTTTAATGGCTTACAATCCTAATAAAGTTTCTATTGATCAGGTGACTGACAATCCTTCAAATTACTTGATGAGTAATTATAGAAACGAAAAAGGTAAAAAAGTAGGCGGGATTACTCAAGTGGATGTTGATCAAGAAGGCTACTTATTTATCGCAGGTAAGGCTGGCTTCTTTAGAGTTGTAGCAGATAGAGGAAATGGCAATCAAGATCCTTCTGAGGTGGGATATAAGAGTGACATTTGGTCTGAAATCTGGGAACAACAAGATCAAAATTATCTTGAGAACAACGGTGTGGATACTGATAAATATGGTACAAATTGGGTGCATGCTATCCATTACAAATTTGCCAACAACTTACAAGTAGAATCTACTGAAGACGGAGAAGAATATTTTGATGTAGATCAGAATTTCAATCCTAAAAAAGTAAAATTCCAAGGTGGCGACATTTTATTCACTCAAAACTCTGCTGAAACTGACGGTTTTGAGAGTCAACGTTTAATCTCTTTCTCACAATGGAAAGGTGGTACGGCTATTTATCTTGATTTACATTGGGATTATGCTTCTGAAACCATCACATTTGATGCCGGTAAAGTATTCGGTGATTTGAATAAATTACAAGACGAAACAGAGAAAGCAAATACAAGCAGCAGAAGTGCAGGTAAAGTAACAGGTGCAGCACTTACTGGAGACAACATGGTATTGACATCGCATCACAAATCGAAATTCTTACAATTAAGAACATTGGATGGTGAAATCGTGAATGGCACTATTGAAATGACATTTAGCAACCCTGCCGATGATTTTACAGTTCATAATTGGGGTGATATGGCATCCACTCAATCATTCGATGTAAATACTTCTAATGATGATCAGTTATCAAATAAAGAAATTGACGGTGCCTATTATGTAGATTGGTACAGAGGTGATTATGAAAGTCATCAGTATGCTGAAATTAAGCTATACCGTCCAGGTATTGGTGCTGACAAATATGATGTTCTAGATTTATCTGAAGACAACCATAACGTATCTAAAGAATCAAGAAGAAATTCAGCGAACGCAGATATTGCAGATTATAATAAAAATGCGAGCAAGTTTGTTTCATTAGGTGGTGGATATGCAATATTCAAACTTCCAACATCAGTAACAGTAACAAAAAATACTACTTTACAAGTTGTTGAAACTTCATGGAACAAAGCATCAGAGTATTCTGAAATTGCAGATGCTTTTGCAGCATATCCAGAACAAGCATCTATAATGGTACTTCCGAATAATAATGCTAGATATTTCAGCGAAGGTTTATTATCAGAAACTTGGGTAGAAGTTGGAGATGCTTCAATTGCAAACAACGAATTCAACTTAGGTGATTTGGAAGGCTCAACTGTACAATGGATTAAAATCATTGACAACGCTTCAAAAACTCCTGATGGTTTTGATATCAACTTTGTTTCAATTTTCGAAGGTGAAAGTAATACTATTATCTCTACAGACGATGCCCCTTGGTTACCATGTGATGGTATTACTGCAGATAGTTATGCGATTAGAACGGGAGATGACAATCCATCTAACGCTGTGATTTTAGGTGAAGCAATGTATAAAATCCCTACAGCAGATCAAGTGATCAAATCGAGTATTATCGAGTTATCTCAAGAACAAAAAGATTACTTTGGTAGAGTATCAGGAAGAAGTGCAATCATTGGTGCTTTTGTGGCAGAAATTGACGGAAAACTTCACGCCTATGAAATTCATGATGACTGTTCTGTTAAAGGCATGAGACACTTCGAATGGGGTGGAGCAAGAAAGAACACTTCTTTCGTAGCATTACCAAATTCTCCAAGTAAATATTCAACTTCTGAAATGGCAGGTATCACTACTTCATTTGTTGAATGGGATGGTCTAGATATTATTTATGACTTAAATGGTGAAACTGTAAGAGTTCCTTTTGCAACTAAACAAGAAGGTCGTATTCGTTATAAGAATGCCATTTATAACATGATTTTACCATCAGGCGATTTCCCTTGTGACATCACCTATGATAAATTCACTCCTTCTACAAAAGCACAAAGCTTTGATAGAGTAAATGCATTCCTTGTACCAAAACCAGGTCAGATTATCGACGTTATCGTATTTGATGCAGCTCAGAAAGCACAATTCCAAGGCAACTTGATTGGTATGTTAATCGCTAAGATTAATAATAGATTACATGCCTATGAAGTAAAATCAGATTGTACTGTAAAAGGTATCAGACACCAATCGTGGGGTGCAGGAGGAACAGCGATGAAAAATCAATCTCTGATTTCTCAACCCAAGAAAAATAACTCTTCATCTTACGCAGTAAGTGATGGATACAAGTACAATTGGATTGGTTTAATCACTAAAAATGGATGGGATTATAACATGTTGTACGAGGTAGAAGGCGTTGGTGAATTTATCCTTCCTTTCACTCAAGTTTTTTACAAGCAAATGTGGTATGGTGGACCTAAACCACACATTGTTTGTTCAGCACATGATGTAATTGGAGAAGTTGAAGTAGATTACTATGGAGATAAATATGGTTTCACTACTCAACAACAATTAATTGAAGCTCCGAATGGCGATGTGTTTAGACAATTAAGAGTCAAAAACCACACTGGCAGTAATCAAGATTTTTATGTAGAATCTTATGGTAATGGTGTTGTTTACCAAGGAACAGTTTCCGCAAATAAAGAGTTATTCTTTACAATTCCTTATTCTGGAGGCAATCCAACATTCAAATTATACATTGATGGAAGTGTATTAACGAAATCTTCTTCTGTTACACTTACCAAAGATGCTTGCGACGTGGTTCAATAGAATATAATATCTCAAAATTAAGGGTTGCTCTTTGGAGTAACCCTTTTTAGTTAACTTATTCATTATCACCCTTTTTAGGTATTTTACAATCAAATCTTTAAAAGGTGATGTTATTATTTGTTTGCGGATTAACAAAATTTTATATTTGCATATATAAATAATAATATTCTTTACCACACAAATTTAACTCTGTAACTATGCTTCTTTTCAACCACAAAACATCAAGAATAACGTAGTCGTACGACTATTTTTCACTCTTACTATTTCTTTCTGTATACCCAATAAACTCTTTCTTCTTTACCATGATTAAAACTTCTACATTACTACTATTAGTAATTGTGGGACTTCTTAGTTGTAATCAAACTTTTGATGAACCCGGCTTATTTAATCCGCTCGACAAAGACCCTACAGGCTTATCAATGCCTTTTGCTCAACGTCATTTTATATTAAACACCGTTAATCACAACAGTGATTTGTATGAAATTGAATTTGATGCCAAAAGAGATATGCATAAAGCACACCTCTCTCCTATTCAATTAGAAAATAACGGAGAAGAAATCATTTTACCCAAAGGCGGAAAAATGATCACTGATCCTACAAACCAATATTTAATCCTATTTTTTGGAGAACTTTCAAAGATGTTTATCATCAATATTGAACAGCCTCAAAGAAATAATACATATCAAACAGCTTCTCTCCCTTTACAATACGATCAAAATAATTCAACTAACTTATCCGACTTTCGAGAAAAAATTACTCACGTGGAAGTTGACAATCAGGGGTATTTCCTAATTGGAAATGATCATCACACTTACCGTGTGGTGAACACTCTTGATGAATCCACGAAAAGAAACAATCACCTATGGGGAAAAAATATTGATGTGGCTCTACTTCAAAAAGTAACTGAAAAAGATGTACCCAATAATAACATCAAAAAGTCTTTTGTTGAGGAGCATTTTTCTTCTCAACCTAAATTAAAAAATGCAAGAGGTCTAACTTTAATTGATAATAATCAATTACTGATCACACATCATCATTCTTCAAAATTATCATTATGGGATCATCAAGGTAATTTCATTAGTTTCCCAAAGATGTATCAAGGAAAAAAATCATTCAAAGGAACAAACCGATGGGGAGAAATCACATCTACGCAAATTTTGAATTACAATAATCAATTTGACAATTATTTTGAGGATATCACCCAAAGAGAGATTAGAGGAGATTGGATAGACCTAAGACAAGACAATAGTCAATATGCAAACATAAAGTATTTCAAACCAGCGATTGAAAAACATGAAATGCAACGATTTGACCCTATTGAAGACAATGTGAACCTTACTGCTCGATTTAATTCAGAAAACGCCAACATTGCCGATTATAAAGGAGACAATGAAAAACCTATGAAGTTTGTCAATTTATCTGGAGGAGTAGGAATTTTAAAATTTGATGAACCTATAACATCCAATCACACCTTACAAGTCGCTGAGACAAGCTGGGACAAAAGCAAAGAATACACCTCTATATCTGAAGCTAAAAACAATGGTTGGTACGAACAGGCACAAGTTTTTGTACTCATTGGAAAACATGCTAATGACGACTTCCTCAATAAAGAATTGATTGAGAAAGGAAATTGGATTGCTTTAAATAAAGCACATAAGTATCACCACAATGGCATTGAATACGCTGTAAACAATAATAATTTCTTTGATCTTTCTAAACTAAAAGAATTAAGAGGACATGAGATACAATGGGTAAAAATTGTCGACACCACCGATTTAGATACAAAAGCAGGTAAAAATGGTGGATTTGATCTCAACTTTATTGCTGCCTTCGAAACCATTAATTGTACCACTACAGATCATTACCTCACTTACTACCCGATTGACGGTGGCATTAGAATTAGCTGGCCAAAATATTACCAAAATAACATTCAAGGGTTAGAGTTTTGGGTGGAAGATATCATTAAAGAAGAAACCGTTAGCTATAAAAGAGATAAAAACAGAGATGGCATAATAGATCTTCTAGATGAAAGAGTAAAAGCCTGGAAAGAAGCCCCGTATAAAGGAGGTCGTGTAGTGGTCACTTTCCATAATAAAATGGACAATGCAGGCTATATTCAACCTCAAAGTTTAAATAAAAAAATGAATTACATCGATATACATTTGGAACACCCAAATGAGTTTGGTGGAAGAAAAATATATTCGAAAAGTATCTGCAGCTTCTGGTTTACCGGAGGTAGTGAATACTCTAGAAACACAGTTAAAGAAGTGTTATACCAACTAAATAGTACAAAGTGATTATAACCCGAAGATTATTAGTAGTTAGTTTATCAAAAAAGAAGAACAAAAACTACCGCATTTTGCGGTAGTTTTTATCCGACTTTTTGATGTCATCATTGCTATTTCTGATAATCCAAAGGCACATTAATATATCCAAAATCTAAATAAATTTTCTAACTTTTACCTTTCATTAAACTATGAAAACTTTATCCAAAATCGGCTTGCTCGCCGTGCTACTTCTCATTGGCTTTGCTTGTACGAACAAGCTACAAGAGCCTAGTCAGATCTATGATGATCAAGACCCTGATGCTTCTAACTTAAGGATGCCATTTAATCAAAGGCTCTTCCTTCTAAACAATGACAATGGTATAGGAACAATCTATGAATTGAAATATGATTTCCAAGGATTAGGTACCAATCTAACTGATGACGATGGTAATTCAATAGCTGAGATGACTAAACTAGAACTCACCAAAGATGGAGATCCATGGGATTTACCACGTGGTGGTCACATGTGTATTTCTCCTAATAATGATTACATCACAGTTGTGATTAGTAGTAGAAGTACTATTTATCTAGTAAAGCTAAGTGACTTAACTGTACGTGAGATAAAACTATTTACTTATGACCCAGATGGAATTGATATTTCTACTCATTATGAAAACAGATTTAGAGGAAAAATCACGCAAGTAGATGTAGATCAAGAAGGGTTCTTGTTCTTAGCTGGTAAATCTGGTTTCTTTAGAGTAATTAAAGACAACGGAAGAGGAGGTTCTGACGACCCTACTGACAATAATGGAAATGATATTTGGACAGATGTCGACAATTCATTGAATGGAACTGCTTATGAAGATGAAATTTGGGCTCATGTTGTTGCTTATGAATATGGAGGACAATATGAAATGGAAAATGTTGATGATGAAGAAATTGATTTACCTGAAACATACTTTGATGAATTAGCTGACCTTGAAACTGATCCAATCTCAGGTGAAGTGAATTTTTGGGGTGGAGATATTTTATTCACTCAAAATAATAGTGAAACAGGTGGATTCGAAAGCCAAAGATTGATCTCATTTACTCAATGGAAACAAAGAGCAATTGCTTTAGATTTAAATTGGGATTGGAATGGTAGTGGCACTCCAACAATAACTTACAATGCTGCCGAAGTATTTAGACTAAGAGTTCCTAATCCAAACCGTCCAGGTAGATATAAAGGAACCGGAAGAGTTACAGGTGCTGCTTTAAGTGGCGATAATATGGTTTTCACTTCCCACCACTTTAAGAAACACATTAATTTATGGACTCTTGATGGTGAATTAGTAGATTCTCCAATATTATATTTAAATGATCAACCTTGGGAAGGAGATAACGGCAAAGGTCATAATTGGGGTGACATGGCTTCTACTCAAGAATTTGATCTCGGTGAAAGTGAAGGAGATTATGGTAACTTCAGTGGAAGAGTTATTGAAGGTGACAGAACCGATCCATGGAAAAAAGAGCATTGGAATTTAGCCGAAATGAAACTTTACAGACCAGGTACAATCACAAAGGTTTCAGGAGCTTCTATAGACGAAGCAAATAATCCAAATATGGATACAGAGGCTAGACAAAACTCTGCAAATGCTGACATCGCTGATCTAAGAAGTAAAGCATACAAATTTACTGCATTAGGCCAAGGCGGATATGCTGTTATGAGGTTTAGAGCACCAACAGTAGTTACTCCTTCTTCTAGATTACAAGTAGTTGAAACTACTTGGAATAGATTAGCAAATTATAAAGATACCTATGGAATAACAAATTATGTTGCTGAAGCATTACGCTCTTATAATGAAAAAGCAAGAGTATATGTTTGGTTAGCAGACGATCCATACAATCAACCTCGTTATGTAAATGACTCTTGGATAGTAGGTGGTTCTGGAGGTCAATGGATTGAAGTGGGTGATGCATATATTTCTGAGAATATTTTCGATTATGCGGGCACAGGAATAGATAATGGCACTCCAATCCAATGGGTAAAAATAGTGGATAATGGTAGTGGAACTTTTGATGGATTTGATGTTAATTTTGTATCAGCGTACGCAGATTATTGTGAAAACTTTGCTTACGGTGATTTCGAAGGAGACAATTCTATGTATTTTGATTATTACAGTACTTACACTGAGGCTCCTCGTTTAGATCAAGGTGATCATGAAGGGCTAGCAGCCGTAACAAATAATCCAAAATCAGTTCACAATGCTTTTATAGATGTTGATTTAGGTTCTAATGTATTAGTAGTAAATGCAGCTCAAAATGATCATCAAACTAGAAGCTCTTATGATGAAAATGCTCCTCTTTCTAAAACGTTCTTCAAAACATATATACCGGTATTAGCAGGAGAAACTTATTACTTCAGCGCAGATGCATTAAATGTTATACCGTCAAACAGAGATACCAATGACCCTAACCTTAGAATGTATGTCACCTATAATATTGGTTTCTTGAATGTAAATACTGAATATTCTTCAGATTATATCCTTCCTGAAACAAATCCTAACAATGTAGTATGGACAGGTTTATTATACGAGTTTACTGCTTCACAAAGTGGTGTTGTAGAAATTGGTATTCAAGAGACATCTGATAAATGGCATGGTAATGATTTCGCTGTGGATAATATATATTTCGGTTGTACTCCTCCTGAAGATGACAGTGTAAATCAATAATAAAAAAGTTAGATAATAATTAATCGTTTTGATAAAAAACAACAATACAATTATGTATTATCTAATAACATATTTATAGTACATTTTAGAATGTACTATTAGTTTAGTCAAGACAGATTTTTATCTTTGAATAAAAATCTGTCTTTTTCATTTATGCAAAACCACTTCACCAAAAACATAGATCGCACTCCTTTCTCCACTGTAAAGTACGATCTCCGAAAAGTACTCTTCGGAACAGAAGATATTATTCCATTATGGGTCGCAGATATGGATCTACCTACTGCTCCCGAAATTACAGAAGCTTTAATCAAAAGGTTGGAGCATCCCATCTATGGATATACGTTACAAGACAATTCTTTTTGGCAGTCGGCTATCGACTGGATTGATAAAAGACATCAATGGAAAGTGCATCGCAAAGATTTTGTTTTTGTAGCGGGCATTGTTCCGGCATTGGGATTTTTGGTAGAGGCATTCACTCAGCCTAAAGAAAAAGTAGGCATCTTCTCTCCTGTTTATCCTCCTTTTAGAGACAATATTGTGGGCAATGATAGAACACTAGTCGAAATTCCTTTTATCAATACAGATAATCGCTATTTCATTGATTTTGATCTTTTTGAAGAGGAACTTAAAAATGGATTGAAATTATTGATCTTTTGCCATCCACACAACCCTTCCGGACGAGTTTGGAGTAAAGAAGAACTGGAGAAAATTCTTCAATTATGTGATCAATACGATTGTAATATTATATCTGATGAGATACATGCTGACCTAATGTTTTATGGACATAAACACATCCCCTTCGCCTCATTATCTGATGTAGCCGAAAAAAGGGTGGTGACCTGCATGGCTCCTTCGAAAACATTCAATTTAGCAGGTTTAAACTGTGCTTATCTGATTTTTAAGAACAAGGAATTACAAGATAAATATGTCAACAGAGTAAAACATATGCATCTCGATTTTGGAGGATTGATGGCCACAGAATCAATGAAAGCAGCCTATAACCAGGGAGAAAATTGGTATCAAGATTTACTAAAACATATTCAAGGCAATATCGACTATATAGTAGAACAATTTGATAAAACCCCTATTAAGGCAATGAAACCTGATGCCACTTACCTTGTTTGGTTAGATTGCCGGGCACTTGGTACTCAGAATCAAATCAAAGAATTTTTCTTTAAAAAGGCCAAAGTGGGAGTGCAAGATGGATTAATGTTTGGTATAGCCGGAGATGGATTTATGCGTTTGAATACGGCTTATCCTAAATCAGTTTTAGAGGAAGCAATGAAACGCATTTTAAATCAGCTTGAATAATTTTGAGGAGTACAATTTATATTTCTCAATTTTTCCTATATTTAGATGTATATTTCAATCTCTTTTTAATTATTGGTTATTTATGATTCCCAAGAATCTTAACCATCTTCAATCTTTTTAAAAAATGAAATTAACCAACGGACTAATAGTTTTAGCATTTTTAGGGACTACTTTGTTCTCTTGCTCCGATGATGATAATAACCCCACTGAAGAAATATCTGCTGACTTCGAAGAGAATTTAAGCTTAGATACTTGGGAATACACCGAATATTCTCAAGGTGAGTACGGTAACCCTAAGGGATGGGAAACATCTAACCCTGGAACTACTTTTTTAGGCGTGGTAAATGCTTATGAAGAAAAAGAAGATGTAATTAATGGCAGTGCTGCAAAGTTAGAAACTAAAGGTATTGGCTTGACAGGTATTGCAGCAGCAACAATTTACACCGGTAAATTTGAGCTAAATCTTTCAGATCCTGCTAAAAGTGCTCAATTAGGAGTTCCTTATACAAAACGACCAGTATCTATGTCGTTTAACTATAAATATACTCCTGGAGCTATTTATGAACAATATGACGGTGCATTAGGAACAACAATTGAAGGTGTAGATTCTTGTTTAGTGTATATGTATTTACAAAAAAGAGAAGGTGATCAAATTCTTCGTGTAGGTACCGCAGCTATGCAAAATTCGGATACGGTTACCGAATGGACAAAACGTACATTAGATGTGACTTATGGTGTAATTGAAAACCCTGTAGCTGGTTTTAAACTTCGTGAAGAAGAAACTGGATGGGCAGCAGCAGATACTAATCCTACTCACATTATTGTTGTATTTACTTCAACAAGCGCTGGAGATTTCTTCAGAGGAGCAATCGGAAGTACTTTATTTGTTGACGAAATTTCTATTGAATACTAATTTCATGAATTATAAAAAAATTGGGGTAGTAATGTTCTTTGCTACCCTTTTCAGTATCTCCGTTTTCGGACAAGAGGAAGAAAAATTGGAATGGGGTGCGAGAGCAAGTTTCAACATTGGAGCATCAGTACCTATGTACTTTCAAAATATGCCTGAACGATTTTCTTTCTCCACTACTTTTAATCCCTCAATAGGTGGATATGTAAATATTCCGATCAAAGGAGATAGAAATTACCTTCACTTGGAGCTTACTTATACTCACAAAGGAAACTCAACAGAAGCGACAGTAAAAAATCAATACTTTAAAGTAAGTGATGCCTATTTGGGATATGTTACAGGAGATGTCAAGACAAATATCTCACTCAACTACATCGAACTTCCTATTCAGTTTAGAACCAATTTAAGTAAGAATGATAACGGATGGAATGTACTTGCAGGTCTTTATCTGGCAGTAATGATTGAAGGAACATTTGATGGTATTCTTTATCAAGGAGGAACAATCGAAGATGTTGCTGGAACGGTAAGCCCAATCGGACGAGATACACCTTATGATTACAGTCATGATTTGGTTAATTTTGATTGGGGTGCCCAATTCGGTATTCAAAAACAAGTGAACCGATTTAATTTCGACGCTCAAATTGCTTGGGGATTCAACGGAATTTTCCCTCGTGGATATGAAACAGTGGATCCAAATCTTTTTAATTTATACGGAAAGATTGGTTTAACCTATCAGATATGGTAACAACTACTTTATGATATTTATGAAGCTATCTTGATTTATTGAGATAGCTTTTTTTATTTTTTTACCAAAACATGATCCCAAATTTTATAATAATTAATGGTTTTTAGATTAGATTAATAATAATGTATTACATATTATTCTTATATTTGGGATCAACAGTATTATATGAAATTAATCATATATTTTGGTAAATGAAAAGAAAAACCAACTACAAATAAATACGACAAAAATTCTTTCTTTTCAACACAAACCAGCTAAATATCAATAAACTATCCATTTATTCTTTCCCACTTCTAAAGCGTAGAATTGGGATTTTTTGTTTACAAAAATTAAATGGAATTAAACTAAAACAATTATGTTTAAAAACATGAAAGGCTTTAAATCAAAGCATCAAAGACTAAATTTAAATTCGAGTGTTTACAAAAATATTTATATCTCTGATAGTGAGAAAACACTCATTCTAGAAAAAGAGGATCAAACGATTATCTATAACGGTGATTTCAAAGGGAAATTCAATCCATCTTATACTATAGGCACTCTAGATATCGTAAAACTATTAAGTAAATACAGAGTCAAAAACAAAAGTTGGCTAAACATCTTTTCTAATATCTCTCATGTCAAATCTTATAATGTAGAAATGCCAGGTTAATAAAAAAGGTTAGCAATTCAAATTAGAAAATTGCTAACCTTTATTTTTTATAGATAATATCTTAGATATCAGGTATACAATTCCGTTTTAGCTACTTTCTAAAAGAAGAAACTTCAAAACCTACTACCTACTACCTAATCTACAGCATTGTAGAAGGACAAACATAATTTGTCACATCAATACCCGCCTCTTTAATCGCTTTAAAACCTCCTTTTACATCAATGATGTTATCAAATCCTCTTGATTTAAGAATTGATGAAGCAATCATCGAACGATAGCCACCTGCACAATGAATGTGGTAGGTACCATCTTTTGCTAAATCATTCCATTCTGAGTTAATGAAATCCAAAGGTTTATTCACTACTTTATCACTATTGATATGTTCTGATACATACTCTGATTTCTTTCTAGCATCAATAACTTGGATATCTTTTGATAGTCTCTCTTTTAGTTCCTCAGCAGTAATCGATTCAATATGATCTATCTCTTTACCTGCAGCCTTCCAAGCTTCAATTCCTCCTTCAAGGAAACCTAAAGTATTATCATATCCTACTCTCGACAAACGAGTAATTACTTCTTCTTCTGTACCTTCATCAGCAATCAAGACGATAGGTTGATGTAGATCGACAATCAAAGCACCTACCCAAGGAGCAAACCCTCCTTTTAGACCGATATTGATTGAATTAGGAATAAATCCATCTTTGAAAGTTTGAGGTGAACGAGTGTCCAACATCAAGGCGCCCTCTGCATTCACTACTTCTTCAAAAAGTTGAGGATTCATAGGTGTATTACCATTGGCTAAAATCTGATCGATATGCTCATACCCCTCTTTGTTCATTTTTACATTTTTAGGAAAATACTGAGGAGGTGTTGCCAAACCTGTGGTCACTTCTTTGATAAATTCTTCTTTGCTCATATCGGCTCTCAAAGCATAGTTGGATGCTTTCTGATTTCCGAGCGTATCAAAAGTTTCTTTACTCATGTTCTTACCACAAGCAGAACCCGCACCATGTGCTGGGTAAACAATGACCTCGTCTGCCAAAGGCATAATTTTATTTCTAAGAGAATCGAATAATAAACCTGCAAGGTCCTCTCTTGTTAGATCCGATTTCACGGCTAAATCAGGACGACCAACATCTCCAATAAATAAAGTATCGCCAGAGAAAATAGCCACATCCTTACCATTTTCATCTTTTAATAAAAATGTTGATGACTCTTGTGTATGACCGGGTGTGTGTAAAACAGTAATGGTTACTTTACCCACTTGAAAAACCTCCGCGTCTTTAGCAATATGTGCTTCATAAGATGTTTGTGCAGTCGGACCAAAAACGATTGTTGCTCCCGTTGCTTCCGCTAGAGACACATGTCCAGATACGAAATCAGCATGGAAATGCGTTTCAAAAATATATTTAATTTTTGCTCCTTCTTTTTCTGCTTTTTCTAAATAAGGTTTTGTTTCTCTAAGTGGGTCAATAATTACAGCTTCTCCTTCCGATTCGATGTAATAGGCTCCTTGAGCTAAACAACCAGTGTAAATTTGTTCGATTTTCATAATGTTTGTATTCGATGAATATGTTTAAATAATGTGTTTAAATTTTTCTTTCTTCAAAATCGTTACTCTGAATCGCTCTTTCAAAGTTACGTCTTATTTCTATTTGATTCCCCTTTTTATCGTAAAAATCTATAGCAGATTGTACGTCTAAAAAGAAATGATCTTTTCCCAAACGATGCATCAAACCTACTCTTGTGAGAAAGTCGCGAACAGGGCCGATCATATCCGAAAAATACGTTCTAATCCCTTCTTGTTTGAGATCATAAACTAGATCTTCTAATGCACTTAGAGCAGTAGAATCTATGTTCGAAACGCTACCAAAATGCAATACTAAAAGCTTTACTTCTTGTTTATTTTCTACCTCACATTTTACCTTGTCGCAAAAGTAATTGCAATTGGCAAAATAAAGCTGGGCATCTTGTCTAATTATCAGTATATCTTTTCGCTCTTCGATATCATCAAATCGTTTGGTATTTCTATATTCTGATGATCCTTTTAATTTAGCCAAAACAGCAATATGAGGTTTTGCTGTTCTTTTCACTAACAACAATAAGCTTAAAATCATCCCCAATAAAATCCCCTCTTGTATCCCCAGAAAGAACGTAATCACAAAAGTGATCAACAACATATAAAAGTCTTCTCTCTTCGTTTTCCATAAGAATTTTGGATATTTGGTATCGACTAAACCATATACTGCCACTAAAATGATAGAGGCGATGATGGCTTTAGGAAGTGATTCGAAAATAGGCGTTAGGAACAATAAAGTAATAAATAAAATACCACTACTTATGATATTCGCCAAGTTCGTATTGGCACCTGCCTGATCATTCACCGCTGACCTACTAAATCCTCCTGTGGTGTGAAAAGCGCCAAAAAAAGAACCCACAATATCTGCCATTCCCAAAGCAATAAACTCTCTGTTATTATCAATCTGATATTCGCCCTTATGCTTCATTTGTAAAGCCTTACTTACAGAAATCGATTCCATATAAGCAATTAGGGAAATCGCCAAAGCTGAAGGCAAAAGATGTTTTATCAATTCAATATCAAATATAGGCCATTGAAAAGTAGGCATCCCCTGAGGAATAGCTCCAAAAACCTGAATATCCAAAGGAATAAAAAACATCACTCCTAATCCTGCCAAAACGGCCACCAAAGAACCTGGAATTTTCTTGCTCCACTTTTTTGTCAACCTAATTAAAAAGATACCAATTAAACCAACAACCAAAGCTGAATAATTAAATGCATCAAATTGATAAATGATCTCTTTAATCACACCAAAAGTGGACTTCCCTCTCTCAATATCAATCCCAAAAATATTTTTAAGCTGATCCAACCCAATAACAAAAGCTGCCGCTGATGTAAAACCACTAATCACAGGTTTGCTTAGAAAATTGACTAAAAAGCCAAATCCAATCCAACCAAAAACCACTTGAAACACCCCAATGATCAATGTTAGGAGTAAAATAGCCGATAAATAATTATCAGGACCAACAGAAGCAATCGAACCCACCGTTGCGGCAATCAACATAGAATCAATAGCCACAGGCCCCACCGACACTTGCCTCGAAGTACCCAAGAAAGCATAGATCAATTGAGGAATCATGGCTGCATATAAGCCATACACAGGAGGTAGCCCTGCCAAACTAGCATAAGCCATACCCTGTGGAATCAACATAATTCCCACAGTGATCCCTGCCGATAAATCGCCAGATAAAAACTCCTTTTTATATCCCTTCAACCAAGAAGGTATGATGGTACTTTTTTGCATTCGAGTGTAACTTTATGCTGCAATATTGCTTTTCATTTTGAAATGTTGTGTAACATAAATCACATAATTTGAAATTAGTTAGGGATTATTTCTACACCCCATTTATCCGATTAATTCGATAGATTTTAACTCCTAAAAAAACATCCACAGGAATAAATTCCTGGGCTTTTGATACTTTTACCCCATAGAATATCCTCACTCCTCAGTTCTATAGTTAAAATACGAGGTCGGGAGACCTCTAACGTTTTTAGACACAAATGTCGCTAGCGCTTAACATTTGCGCCAGTTTTGGCAACTCCTAACTCCTAACTAAAAAAATAAATTCATAGGATTTTGATACTCTATCCTAATAGAATACCCTCCCCCCTTAGTTCCTTAGTTCCAAATTAAAATCATCGCCGCGTCACCCCTATTAGTTATTAGTTATTACCTATTACCTAAAAAAACCGTGTCATTTTGACCCCCACCCCCAACATCATCTCCAATCTCCTTACCTCCAAAAATCATTTCCCGTCATTTTGACACATTTCACTGACAATTTTTATCAAAAAGTCTATTGGCACACTCTTGGCAAAACGAGTGTCAGTATCCCAAAATGTGGGAGACTTTATTTTTTGAATGATTAATAACTTTTAAAACAATAGATTCCAATGTCACAAGTGAACATTAAACCTTTAGCGGACAGAGTACTTATCGAGCCTGCAGCAGCTGAAACAAAAACTGCATCAGGTCTATTTATTCCTGACAATGCGAAAGAGAAGCCTCAAAAAGGTACTGTTGTAGCAGTAGGAAACGGAACAAAAGACGAGCCTTTGACAGTTAAAGTTGGAGACACTGTAATTTATGGTAAATATTCTGGTACAGAATTAAACTTAGACGGTACAGATTATTTGATGATGCGTGAGGCGGACATCTTAGCGATCGTTTAATTTATACTCAAATTTTAGAAGGAAACTTCAACATTACATTTAACACAACATTATTTCGCTGAGAACATCAGCGTTTAATCTTAAAAATATTATGGCAAAAAATCTTCATTTCGATACAGAAGCAATCGAAGGATTAAAGAAAGGCGTTGATGCATTGGCAAACGCAGTGAAAGTTACTTTGGGACCAAAAGGTCGTAACGTTATTTTAGAAAAATCATTCGGATCACCACACGTTACTAAAGATGGTGTATCAGTAGCTAAAGAAATCGAATTAGCAGAGCCTATCGAAAACATGGGTGCTCAGTTGGTAAAAGAAGTAGCTTCTAAAACTGCTGATGAGGCAGGTGATGGTACAACTACAGCCACTGTTCTTACTCAAGCCATCTTCACTACAGGTATCAAAAACGTAGTGGCAGGTGCTAACCCAATGGACTTGAAGCGTGGTATCGACAAAGCAGTGAAAGCCATCGTTGCTGAGTTGAAAAACTCTTCAAAAACTGTTGAAACAAACAAAGAAGTTGAGCAAGTAGCAACAATTTCTGCGAACAACGACGCTGAGATCGGTAAAATGATCGCTGAAGCGATGGAAAAAGTAGGTAAAGATGGTGTGATCACTGTTGAAGAAGCAAAAGGTACTGAAACAGAAGTAAAAACTGTTGAAGGTATGCAATTCGACCGTGGATACCTTTCTCCATACTTTGTGACTAACACAGAGAAAATGGAAGCAGATATGGAATCTCCATACATCTTGATCTACGACAAGAAAGTTTCTACAATGAAAGAATTGCTTCCAGTATTAGAGCAAGTAGCTCAAACTGGCAAGCCTCTAGTAATCATCGCTGAGGATGTTGATTCTGAAGCATTGGCTACATTAGTAGTAAACAAAATCCGTGGTGCATTAAAAGTAGCAGCAGTTAAAGCTCCTGGTTTTGGTGACCGTCGTAAAGCTATGTTACAAGACATCGCTGTACTTACAGGTGGTACTGTCATCTCTGACGAAACAGGTATGAAGTTAGAAGATGCGACTATCGATATGTTAGGTACTGCGGAGAAAATGATCATCGACAAAGACAACACTGTTGTTGTTAACGGTGCAGGTAATGCTGACGCTGTTGCTGCTCGTGTTGCTGAGATCCGTGTTCAAATTGAAAACACAACTTCTGATTACGATAAAGAAAAATTACAAGAGCGTTTGGCTAAATTGGCTGGCGGTGTTGCAATTATCTATATCGGTGCAGCGACTGAAACAGAAATGAAAGAAAAGAAAGACCGTGTGGATGATGCTTTAGCAGCAACAAGAGCAGCGGTTGAAGAAGGTATCGTAGTTGGTGGAGGTACTGCCCTATTGAGAGCTTCATCTGTTCTTGATTCTGTTGATACAGCTCACCCAGACGAAGAAATTGGTGTTCAAATCGTAAAAACTGCTATCCAAGCTCCATTGAGAACTATCTTGGGTAACGCTGGTTTAGAGGCATCAGTTATCGTAAATAAAATCTTAGAAGGTGAAGGTAACTTCGGTTTCAATGCGCGTACAGAGGAGTACCAAGACTTAGTTGAGGCTGGTGTAATCGACCCAACTAAAGTAACTCGTCTTGCACTTGAGCACGCTGCTTCAGTAGCTTCATTGTTGTTAACTACAGACTGTGTAGTTTCTAACGAGAAAGAAGAAGCTGGTGCTGCAGCTCCTGCTATGCCTCCAATGGGTGGTGGTATGCCAGGCATGATGTAATCGAAATCATCGGTAGAGTAAACATATACAAAAGGCTGTTTCTTTCATTAGAGACAGCCTTTTGTTTTATGATACTCTTGAGTTCTTCAAATGGAAGGTTTTAAACTTATGCTTTTTCAATATTTTCTCATCTTCTTTCACTTCTTTATACAGTAAATCTACCAAGTGATGCATCTTAGAATCAATGTTTTCAAGATTCTTCTTAATTACATTTAGTAAAAACTGTTTTTCTTCACGAGATACATCGGTAGCTTCAAATAACTCCAAAATTCCTAAAGAAGTTGATAAATTCCCTCTTAAGTGATGTGAAGTGTAATCTAAGGCATGATTTAATTTTCTATTATCCTTTTCGATCTGACGTATATAAGAATACGTTTGTGACTCATCGGAGAAAACACTTACAACGTAAGGTTCTTCCAATTTCTGTACTCTATTCGTTCTATGAATAGTTTTCGTATTATCTGATTTAAAACCCATGAAGGGGATCACCTGAGTTTTCCCATCTAGATATACTTTTTCCAACAATTGAGATAATCCTATCTCCTCACAATTAGGGAAAACAGTTTCCAACAACTTTCCCTTGGTTTCATTCTCTGATAATCCATCCATTTCCCGACCAGCTTCATTATAATAATATATTTCAAATTTATGTGGTGCTAATCGTTTGTAAATAGTTACGCCTAATGGGGAATTATCATAGTAGTTAAGTAGTTCTTGAGTCATATATTGTATGTATTGTATTTCAAGCGTATCTTAATTTAAAAAAAATTGCTCATAATCAACACATTGATGTAATATTATCAATAAACTACTACAAAAATCAACTTGCACGATGTTATGGCTCTAAAAAAAGAAATAGCCTGGGTTCAACAGTCACAATTTGTGCTTACCCAGGCTATCCATTTAATTTTACATCATATCCATCATGTCATCTCCTCCTCCACTGCTATCCGATTTTTTACGTTTCTTTTTACTTCCTTTGTTCATCTGACCGAATCGATAAGAAAAAGTAAGATAAGCTACTCTCGATTCCCAATCTGCTGTCATATCCGAAGTAAATCCAACGCCTTCACTATGTACATTGAATTGATAAGTGTTTAATACATCAGACACTCTGGCTTGAAGTGTACCTTTTCCTTTGAATAACCTTTGTGATACGGCAACATCAAGTCCACCCATTGGATCAATATGTCCTTGTGCTGTCGCACGTCTTGAACTAAAACGACCTGATAACTGTAAGGTAGTAGTCTTGGTTAAATTCGTCGAGGACATCAATTTAGCATTCATTGTCCAAGCCTGATTGGATAAATCTAAGTCACCAGAATTACCATTAATTTGAAGGTTATAAATATTTGTACTTCCTGTGAATTTCCACCATTTCGTCATATTGTAGGTAGCAATCCCTTCAAAACCATAACTTTGTTTATTATCCATATTGTCCCAAGATAAAATTGTCACCCCTTCTGGAGTGGCACTTGTTACTCTTAGCATGGCATCGTGAGTATAACGATAATATACAGAACCTGTTAAAGTAATATCGTCCCAACCGTGTTGGTAAGTCACCTCTAAGGCATCAATGAATTCTGGCTTTAAATAAGGATTACCTTTTCTAAGAGATTGTGGATTGGAATAATCTGGGAAGGGGTTTAAAGTTCTTCCTCGTGGTCGATTCACCCTTCTACTATACCCAAAAGACACCTCTCTTTGTTGAGCAAATTTATATGACACATGTACGGTTGGATAAAGTGCAAAGTAATTATTCTGTACTTCCTGACGATCAGTTAATGCATTTTCGTCCAATATAGAAGTGGTGTAAGCTTGTTCCGCTCTCACTCCTAATTGATACCCAAATTTACCAGCTTCATGTCGGAACATGGCGTAAGCGGCATGCACATCTTCGTTATAATTAAAATTGTTATTCAGAGAATCGTCTGATACCCAATTTCCTCCTTGTAAACTTTCCGAGGTAAAATCTGCTCCAATTCTTCTTAGGGTAGATTTAGCTCCAACTTCTAATGTTGATTTTTCACTTAACGGATGTGTATAATCAATTTGTGCGATATACAATTCACTCGGTCCATCATTTCGGTTACGTTGTTGAAATGATGGTGATGATACTAAACCGCCGTTGCCGTCATATCCATATTCATCAAAATTACCATTGGATACTCGATTGGAAGTAGAGATTTGTCCAGATACATCAAGTACTTGATTGGGATTGACAAATGTTCTATGCCAGCCAAAATTATATTCTTGTGTCTGATTCTCTCTTGTCGATACATTATCTCTTAAGAATAAATCGTAAGCATCATCATTCTGATCATAATAATTCACCAAAAGCTTCTCATTATTTGTGCCTTCACCCATATTGAAAGTGGCGTTGACATACACATTGTTGTAATCATTAAAATCATAATCCAACCCTGTTTTAAATAAGTGAGAGAGTCTTTCATCATCACGCTTCGTATTTTGAACATTTGATCCTGTAAAGGCATTTGTTTCTCTATCGTAATTTTTTTGAGTTTGTGTTCTTTCTTGCCACCTTTCGTTGTATCTACCCGAGTAATTACCAAAAACATTCAGTTTCCCAACTCTAGCGTTCACACCAACATTAGCATTGTATTTATTATTGTTACCCACGGTAACACTAGCTGTACCATTCACTCCACCTTTTCTATCTTTCTTCAATACAATATTGATGATACCACTTGTCCCCTCAGGGTCATATTTGGCGGATGGATTAGTAATTACCTCTACTCTTTCAATAGAACTTGCAGGAATCTGATCTAAAATATCAGCCGTTGATTCGCTTGTTAAATTAGAAGGCTTGCCATCAATAAAAATAGTCACATTTGATGAACCTCTCAAACTAACCGATCCGTCCTGATCTACATCAATCGATGGAATATTATTTAAAGCATCGGTCATCGAACCGCCTACTGTCGTTAAATCTTGAGCTACATTAAACGTTCTTTTGTCAATCCCTAATTCCATCATATCACGCTCTGCAGTGACTGTCACTTCATCCAGTGCTTTAGCTGAGGCTGTCATGACTAAATTTCCTAGAAATTTTTCAGGAGCATCTGGCTTGATAATAAAAGAGGAAGTAACGGTTTCATCGTATCCGATAAAGGTTAATTTGGCAAATATTTTACCTACCTGAACTTCAGATATTTTCACTCTACCTTGCTGATCTGTAGCTCCTCCAGTAATAAAACTAGAGTCTTTGGCTGAAAATAAAGCTACAGTGACAAATTCTAAAGGTTCTTTAGAATCAGCATCGGTTACTTTTGCTGTGACCACCCCAATTTTTGGTCTTGCTCCTCCTCTTTTACCGGCATCGGTTGGCCGTTGTGCAAAAGCTGAAGTTTGAATTAGTATGAATGAAGTTAGGAAGATTAAATATCTCATTGCCTTAGTAAAGTTGTTTGATTTAGTGGTTCACTTTAGTGATTACCCTATTTAATTGATGAATTCTATGGTTTTGTTTTATCAATAGAGCAACTAGCTTCTTATTGATATCATCAAATTTGAAAAGGAATAATGTGAATAAGTAGTATTTTCAACAAACAACCCATTTTTTTCAACAAACGAATCCAAACAGGGTGAAATTTGATCTAGGATTAACTTGAAATTTATTTTATCAGAAGTTAAACAAATAATTCACTTGAAATTTTATCGGCAAACAACTTTCCTTTTTCGGTTAGCATCAAATGATTGTTCTTGACTTTTATCCAATCGGAAGCATAAAAACGATCCACTTCTTCCTTCATCTCTTTTAATAAATCAAATTGATAATTATCAAGTAAGAATTGAAGATCACAGCCCCATATAGTGCGTAAAGTGGTCAATATATATTCGTTTATTCCATCGGCTCTAGTCAACATTTCTTTATCGAACATCAAGGTATTTTGCTGAACAATAGACTTTACATATTTCGCATTATTACTCACGTTGTATTGTCTCGAATCACTTCCATTAAATGAATGTGCCCCTGGACCTATACCTAAATAAGGTTTCCCTTTCCAATAAGCACTATTATGTTGACTGTAAAAACCTGGTTTGGCAAAGTTTGAAATCTCATAATGATCGTATCCATTTTGAGAAAGTGTCTTGACTAAATGTTCAAACTGTTCAGCAGCATACTCATCTTCTGCTGGTTTAAACTTTCCTTTTTTAGTCCAAGCCCCCAAGGCCGTTTTCTCTTCTACTGTCAGACAATAAGAAGAAATGTGAGGTACATTAAGAGATAAAGCAGTTTCCAAATCTTTGTACCAAACCGAATGGTCTTGATATGGGATACCATAAATAAGGTCAATGGTCAAATTGTTAAACCCTGCATCTTGCGCCATTTTCACTGCATTTAGACTTTCTTCCGCATTATGAGCCCTATTCATGAGCTCTAAATGTGGACCATAAAAAGATTGTAAGCCAATGGATAGTCTGGTAATGCCTAATTTTTTCCAAAATGCTAGCTTCTCTTTGGTGATATCATCTGGGTTGGCTTCTAGAGTCACTTCCTTCACCCCACTCGTATTAAAGTTATTATGAACTTTGTCTAATAAGACCGATAATTCATCAATGGATAGAATAGAAGGTGTTCCTCCACCGAAATATATAGTTTCAATATTTTCATTAATGTATTCCTTTTGTTTATCCAACTCCCACAACATGCCCTTCACCACATCATTTTTAAGCTTTAATGATGTACTGAAGTGAAAATCACAATAATGACACGCCTGCTTACAAAAAGGTATATGAAAATAAATTCCACTCATTCTCAAATATTTTTAAAATTTTCTATCTTTTTTTTGTCCAACCCAAATTTATGATTGTCATAAATACGGAAACACGCAAAAGAAACAAAAAATTTTATATACACTCTATTCATTTGACGATAATGTTGTTTAGAAACACTTAATATTTTAAGTGTTTCTTTTTTTTGAGACAATTTTATTAAAATTAAGAATCAAAATTATAAAAGCCTTTAATTATTAAATATCGAAACAACAATAAAAAAAAGTTAATTATTATTTATGTAATACACATAAATAATAATTAACTCAATATGACAAAGGATAAGTTAATCCAAATTGCTTTTTCCAAACATGTAATCCATCATGCTTTAATAAATGAAGGTATTGATACATTTTACCTGAATTTTCATCGAGGAATTGATCATTCATTAAATATTTCCAGTGTTCGCTATATATTATTGGTCGAGTACTTTTATAAAGGTCATGTCTAATCTTACTCCATTTACCTAAATCATAAGTCATGTTAACACATGGATATTCTTTAAACTTTAAAAATAAGAAAATCGGTCTTTCATTCATTATAATATCAAAAGAGAATGGATTTCCCATTAATCTCTGAATAGGTATTTTGAATGAGTAAACTAAATTATTAGAATTTGTTCCTGTTTTATTTTTCCGAAGTAATATTTCCTTTTCCTCCCATATATCTTCCTCCATTAAAGAATATTCTCTGAATATGTCTTTCTCAAATTCATCTAAGAAAATATGAAAATCTCTTTTGATGTATAAATTGAAAGTACAAATCGTTGTGTTTTCTAAATTTATAGTTGTAGTCGGTTTAAAAACACTTAATGTATCATCTATAAAAGATATCCTGAATCCATTATTAAATAATGTTCGAGCCCAAGGTTCTTGAATATTCCAGTATACAGCCTTTCTTAAATACTTAGGAACATTTTTCATATTGAATTTTAAAACAGAAGTAAATTTCTCTACATTAATATTCTTTCTCAAATCTTGATTAAGTGACATTTTGGGGATTTAATTTTTAGTTAATTTACTTGAAAATTCACCAATGTAACTTTCATTGGATTTTGCAATATTTATAAAAGCATACAATTATTAATATTATTTTCGAATTACATTATTAAATATCAAATTAGATGAGGATAGATTATATATAACCTAAATACAAATAACAACTACATATAAACGCTTAGCATTCGTTTATTATGAGAAAATCCAACAAGCAATATTAGAATTGCTTGCTATGGATTTCTCAATCTGATCGTTAAACAGTTGTATTAATAATCTTGTACACCAGTAAATTAAATGTGTTTTTATTATCCATTCAAATAGCCTTAACTTAGTATATACCATACTTTTAGTAACGCCTTTCTATAATTTATTCACTAATTGTATCATTGGTAAGTTTGCAGGGATATAAAATACCCCCGCAATACCAATTTGTGCTTCAAAATGAAGCGATAGAATCGCTAATTAGTGTTTGACCTTATACGGTCAAATCTGTATTTAGAATAAATATTTTATGAAATTGGAATAGATCATGATTTTGTAAATGAAATTAATATTAAAACAACAATAAGTGTCTAAATATCAACACAATTACAAATAACAATACAGTAATTAGTCAATCAAACAATTTGTATGAAACAACAATAAAAATACATTATTACCAAGCTTATGAATCAAACAGTTGACAGTATTTAGAATTTATATTTCAATACTTAATAGTTTTAAAGTCTTCATTTTTAAAATTTGTTTATATTAGTCGTAATCTTTGTAGAGCATAGATTTTAATTTTTGGTTTTATTAATTAATTCTCTAAAAGTTTGTTTAAAGAATATATTTTAGTTCGCTGTTACCGAAATAACTATGCAAGTATAACCCTGTTTAGTTTTATTTACAAATTATTATCTATTTATTTTCAATAAATTAACCTTGCTTTTCTCAATGAAATTTCAAGCACATTAATCATATACAATAGGTATGATTATTTCAATAAATAAAGATTATACAAATAATCGTTACGTATAACTACTTAATAGCAATTTATTGTGATAAGTGTAAATTAAACATATGCACTCTACAATGTTAGAATAGTACAATTATTGTACTCCTCGATTTTTTTAAAAAAAAATCAAAATAATTTAATTTACAAACACCAATTACGTTGTACCCCCGGTACGTAAACGAGGGATAGGATGCACAAACCGGATACACAAACACCCAATACGTTGTCCACCCTGTCCGTAAACGAGGGGCCAAGGCCACCGTCGTTGGAGACCGAGACGTCTACCTCATCCGATCAAGATGATAGAAATATGATTTTTGTCACTATTGCCATAAAAGCCTAAGAGGGGCGACTAAAAAAATACCGTAAAACAGTAATATATCTAATATTAATAGACTATTAGCTACTACGTTTTCAACGAGGTGGCCTTGGCCCCTCGACAACGGACCGGATACGCATACAGGGTGCACAGACTGATATACAGACAGAGTACACGAACTAGATATGCAGACCGTATACTCAGACCAGATATACATATCAAGCATACTGATGGATATGCAGACTGTATTATACACAGACTAGATATATAGACCGAGTACATAGACAATATACAACCAAGACACAAACACCCAATACTTTGTGCTCCCGGCTCGTAAACGAGGGGCCAAGGCCACCGTCGTTGGAGACCGAGACGTCTACTTCATCCGCTCAAGATGATAGAATTATGATTTTTGTCACTATTGCCATAAAAGCCTCAGAAGGGTGACCAAAAAACTACCGTAAATCAACAATATATCTAATATTAATAGACTAATTAGCTACTCCGTCTTCAACGAGGTGGCCTTGGCCCCTCGACCACGGACCGCATACGCAGACAGGGTACACAGACTGATATACAGACAGAGTACATGGACTGGATATGCAGACCGGATACTCAGACTAGATATACAGACAGAGTACACGGACTGGATATGCAGACCGGATACTCAGACTAGATATACAGACAGAGCACACGAACTATATCTGCGGACTACGTACACAAGCTATAAATGCTCACCAAAAATCACTAGCACCTCCTCCTTATACTTCACCACCCTCTCATGCTTCACCCACTGCCTCTGAATATACCCCCTCACATTTACCACCCTATCAGGACTCACACTACAAACATAATACCCCTCCTGCCATGAAAACTTACGTATTTTTAGATCTGATTTTATTCTACTACATGATATTGATTTCAATACTCTAGCAATATCCTCCACATTTTGACCAGTTCTCAATCGAATAAGTGCATGAACATGATTATTATACCCATTGACCTGATGAAGGTCTATAGCATATTGTTCTGAAATCGAAAAAAATAAATCGTTGAGATAGTCTTTCCACATCACCTGAGTGAAATGTACCTCGAAGTTCTTGGTATTCCAAACCATATGAACCCAAAGTTCTGCTTTTGATCTAGTCATAGTTAGCAATGAATCGTTAAAAAATATGTAGAGTAAATTTATAAATTTTTCTTAAAAAGACCATATGTAAAGTCATGATACTCTAAACACACCTAAGCACCCAATACGTTGTCCACCCAGTCCGTAAACGAGGGGCCAAGGCCACCATCGTTGGAGACCGAGTAGTCTACTACCCCTACTCAAGATGACAGAAACATGATTTTTGTCACTATTGCCATAAAAGCCAAAAAGGGGAGACCAAAAAACAATCATAAAACAGTAATATATCTAATATGGAAAAACTAATTAGCTACTACGTCTTCAACGAGGTGGCCTTGGCCCCTCGGTACACGAACCGGATACGCAGACAGAATACACAGATCAAATACACAAACTATCAAACAAAAAAAACCCTCACATCTCTGCAAGGGCTTCAATATCTTTATAAAACTAAGTTCCTATCGCAAGAATCTTCTACCAGGTAATCTATAAGCTACACCAAAATTAAGAGTACCGTACAGATCTGCAGGTAATGCTTGTTGAGGTGCTCCATCCAAGTGTTTAGTTGATGGCACCCTTAATAATGCATCTAAATTGAATACTAACTTTTCTTTTAAAGCATATCTAACACCTAAACCTCCTGCTAATAGACCTCCTGGTTTTACTCCAGACCATCCTCCTAAATTATTATTAACATCAGCCACAAAAGTACCAATACCAGCTTGTAAATACCAGTTCCAATGATTTGCTTTCCTGCCTTTATAAGTTCCTCTTGATTTTGATTTTCTATCTACACCTAAATCTAAAATAAACAATGGTAGTACTTCCATAATATGAGTATTGAAGGCTTTTTGATTATAATTTGGATTTGATTCTCCATTTGAGGAACGAGATTCATAATTATCATTTGAACCAATGTTAATATACCCAGCTTGAAATTTCACATGCCATTTTCTAGCAAACTTATGCTGAATAAATAAATTGAAGTTTGGTTTAATACTACCAAAATCTAAATGATTAAAACTTTGATTGGCATATGTACCAGAATAATATGCCCCACCTATACTACCTCCAAATAACGTATAATTAGTTTTTTCGATTAAGTTTAGCGTCCTATGACTTTGAGCAAAGATTGTTTGAAAACAAAACAGTATTGGTAATAATAAAAGTATTTTTTTCATGACCGCATTTATTGTTTAAGCAACACCCTATTTTACATGTAGTTAATTAAAATCGGCGTTGTTTGAAATTATTCCTAAAATTAAAAAAAAATAATAAAAAATCATTAAATCAGACTACTTTTCTAGGTAAGAAATATAATCTTTTCCATAATAGGAGTATTGATAGCCACCCTTCTTATGCATCTTTACATCCGTCATAAACAATGCCAATTTTACATCTTGCATTTGGGTGACAGGTAAAATAGTTTTCTCTAATTGAGCTTTAGGTGTATACCCCTGACGAACTGCAAAACAGACTAAATCAGCATAACGCATTAAGTTTCTAGAATCTGACACTATACCAATTGGTGCAGAGTCATAAATGATGATATCGTACAATGTTTGCAATTCATCAAACAATTCCTTCATCTTTTTTCCTTGCAATAATTCAGTCGGGTTTGGTGGAATAGTACCTGATAAAAGAACATCTAAAAATTCATTATCCGTTTTTTGGATATATTCTTTGATATCATTACCAGAACTTAAATAGTTTGACATTCCTAAATTCTTATTCAAATGAGGATAGAAATTATCCAACACTGGCTTCCTTAAATCGGCTCCTACTAACAACACTTTTTTATCAAGAACTGTATAAAATTGTGCCATGTTCGCGGAAGTTACAGACTTACCTTCTCCTGATATAGAGGACGTAAATACAATAGAAAACTTTTCTTTTTCGCCGATTAAAAATTGCAAATTGGTTCTTTTATTTCTGTAACTCTCTGCAGCAACAGAACGAGTTAAAGGATTCATTAACTCATTCGGGTTTTCTAACGTTGCAATATTACCTAAGAAAGGTTGATCAACAATATCATTAATATCTTGTTCTTCCCTTACTTTTGTATCAAAAAGTACCATCACATACATTATTCCTATTGGGAGAGATAATCCTAATATAAAACCAATCAACACATTCAATTTCCTTTTTGGGAATATTGGTATTTCTGAAGGTTCAGGAACTGACATCATTGTATAATCTGAAATCGTACTTGCAGCTCTAATATTGTATTCTGCTTGTTTTTCCAATAATAATTTATACAATTGCTCATGTGTTTCGAACAATCGCTGGTAATCCGAAAGCGTTTTCTCTTCTGATAATAATGTATTGGTTGAACGAATGGATTTTTTCAGTTCTTTATTTAATTCATCCAACTGTATTTTTAATGCTTTCTTAGTACTTACTACCGCTTCAGCAATTTTTTGTTGCAAGGAACCTAAAGCTTTTTGACGTTCTACCGCCTCCTCTTGATATAAAATAGATTTTTTGAGACGTTGATTAGATAAGGCATCTTCCAATTTCAACTCAGAATATTTACTTAACATCTCTGTCAATTGAGATCCAGAAATCCCATAAGCTTCTGGCATTAAGACTTCTTCATCCATTTGATCTCCTTTCATTTCCTGTAAAAGATAATCACAATAACGAATACTTAATTCTAGCTCGTTACGCTTCTCATCTAATTTATAGATTTTTTCAAAAACCAATTCAGCACCACCTGATAATTCAGTATTAGAAGTTTTTAATTTATATACCTCAGAAGCAATCAATTGCATCGAATCGGAAATAATTCGCAACTGATCTTGAATAAACTGTGCAGATTGTTTGGTCGCAAAGTTTTTATCTAAAATATCTTTATTTTTAATTGTTTCAACTAATTTAGAAAGAACATCCACTTCTTTATTTGGAATACTTCCTTCTATTTTCATTTGTATTAATGGAAGATCCGTATTTTTTTCCCCTAAAATACCAAACTTTAAACGGCGTCGTATACTTTTGGCTTCTCCTAGAATAGAATTCAATTGTAAGTAGGGAGATGTAAAAAAGGTAGACGGTATATCTTCTTTTTTTATCTCAAATTGAAAACCGTTTACATTAGCTACTATTCCAAAAGTAAACGTTTTATCTAAGAAGTAATGTTCTATTGTATCTTCAGAGGCCAATAATTGATATTGATTTTGATTAATTTCTTTCACCTCTAAAGTTCCACTAAAAGGTCCCCATGTAGATTTTTCTTTGTCGTATAATAGTGTGTAAGGACGGTGTTTATACAACTCAACAGATTTTATCCACTTTTTATCATAATAATGAATATTCAAATCCATGCACTCTACTAACTCCATTAGCACTTCTCTAGAAGTAAAATAGCGTTTTTCGTATTCTAAGTTGATTTTACTGTACTCAGCACCCATTGCATCAATTGGTAACATCGACATAAAATCAGCAGAAGCACCACCTTTACCTTCAGTAGACTTTTTCACTAATTCTGCAGAAATTTCCCAACGGTTGGTTTGATATAAACTCACCGCGATTGAAATCCCTAATCCCAAAACAATAGATAATACAATCCACTTCCAATTCTCTAAACAGAGATAAAACCATTTTTTAAAGTCTTTGATTGCTTTATCTTCAGGGTCTTGCTGAAACTGCTGTTGGTTTTGTTGAATTTGATTTTCCATTTAGCGATTTACAGTAATTAATGTCACAATTGAAACAACAGCTGCCGTTATAGAAGCAATAATAGATACATTTCTTTGTACATATTCCAAGGTAGGTCTACGTTTTAAAGGCAAGACTACTAAAACATCTTCTTGTTGAAGATAATAATAAGGACTATGAATAAACTCCTCAGAATTTAGATTCAAATAAACGGTTTCAACATACGCCCCATTTTTCCTCAATAACTTTATTTTTGCTCTATCTCCAAATTCTTTAGCTCCGCCAGCTTTGGCTAAACCTTCTAATACTGACATTTCTCTTGAGAATGTACCATATATTCCAGGACGCTCCACCTCTCCCATCACAGTAAAACGAAAGTTCAATAATTTCACTCTCACAGCAGGTTGGTCCATCATATCTTTTAGAATTGACCTTAATTTCTCTTCTGCTTGAGAATAGGTCAACCCTCCTAATTTCACTCTACCAATCAAAGGTAGATCAACATTTCCATCTTCATCAATGTTGTATCCTAACAAACTTCCTTGTTCAGGATTTTGAATATTGGCTACATTGTTCCCTCCAATACTTTCAACATAAGCAAATGGATTATACTCGGGTGGAGTCACTGTTTTTACCTCCACTAAAATCTGATCAAAAGGTCTTAGGGTATTCAAAGCTAAAGGAACAGCTTTAGTACTTCTATATACTGAATCGTAGGTTACTTCTTCTTTCAACTCCCCTTCATGTTTTAGGTAAGTTAGCTTCTTGTTGGAAACACAGCTGCTAAATAGATAGGTAAAAAAAAGTATGTATAATAATTTAGAGTATTTCAATTTAAAAAATAGTTATTGAATGATTATTCTCTCAAATTGCTGATAATATGAAGATTACTTTGTTTTTAAGTTTAGTCGATCAAGATAATCTAGAAATGCATCAGCACATTGGGCAAATTAAGGTGTTTTTTTTTGTAATTACAAAGATTGAGGCGGGGATTTTTGAGGGCAATCGTGTATACAGTATGTGTAACCTTTATGTGTATCCTGTATGTGTAACCGGTCCGAGTACCCGATCTGTGTACCCGGCTCGTGTACCGAGGGGCCAAGGCTGCCTCGTTGCTACGGACTATTAGCCTGAGGGCTATTAGTATACGTAATCATATGATGAGTATAGGTATATACACCCAGTACGTGTACTTGTATACGTAACTGGTCTGTGTACTCGGTCTGTGTACTCGGCTCGTGTACCGAGGGGCCAAGGCCACCTCGTTGGAGACGGAGTTGTATAGTACATCTGAGTAAGATGAGGGATATGATGTTTCTGATATCTTTTCCATAAAAGTTCTTGAGACTAGACTTAGACCACTCCTTCGTTCCTTAGTTTCTTAGTTGCTTAGTTCTACAGTTCCTTAGTTTTTCCTACCTTTATATTATATACAGTATTCATCACACACCAATCATTTTTTGAGACTCCTATTCCTCTTTTTTTGTTTCATCACTTTCGTTGGCAATGCTCAGACGCTTTTACAGAAGGAAAAGTGGGTGGCGGTGTATGGACAAAAAGTAGGAAATGAGGTGATTGTACCTAGCAGTATTGAGATACTGAGTGGGCAGGAGTATGAAGTAGGGTTAAGTCATGGTAGTTTTTTCTTTTTGGATGTTCGAGGAGATACTGTTACTGGGGACGAGATTATTCATATTCGTTATCGTTGTATTGAGTTGGAAGATGAGCAAATTACTCAGAGGCGATCTCAAGAAATTTATCGTGCGGGTGGGTATGGTTTTGAGCAGCGTAATGAGAGTTTTGTGATTGAGGTGGAGGAGAAACAGAAAAAGAAAGAATTGTTTTATGCTCCTAATATTGAAAAGACGGGTTCTTTGACTCGAGGGCTATCTATGGGGAATAGTCAGGATGTGTTTGTAAACTCGGCTATGAATCTTCAATTGCAGGGAAATATTACGGAGGATGTACGATTGACTGCAACGCTAACAGATCAAGATGTTCCTTTTCAACCTGAAGGAAATACACAACAGATTCAGGATTTTGATAGAGTATTGATTGAAATTGCTCATAAAAATGCGGTGCTTACTGCTGGAGATATTGTGATGCGAAATCGTGAGAGTACTTTTTTAAAATACAATAAAAATGCTCAGGGGGCTCAAGCAAGAGTGATGGTGGGGAATGACAGTAGTAGGGTAAAATCATTGACTACTGGTGGAGTTTCAATTGCAAAGGGACAATTTTATTCAGCGAATATCACACCTATTGATGGGGTGCTTGGTCCTTATCGTTTGACAGGACCGAATAATGAATCCAATATTGTGGTGATTGCCGGGTCTGAAAAGGTCTATATTGATGGAGTGTTACTAGAAAGAGGTTTTGATGCCGATTATGTCATCGATTACAATTTGGCTGAAGTGACATTTAATGAAAAAATTCTGATTACTCAATATACTCGTATTCGTATTGATTATGAATACGCGGTACAATATTATAGTCGTACGATTGTGGAGGCAAGTCAACAATTTTCGACTAAGAAATGGGAAGCGGGATTTCAGGTATATCAAGAAAAAGACGATCGAAACTCTAGTTTGTTTTATAGTTTATCTGATGTGGACAAAATGGTTTTGGCATCTATTGGCGATAGTTTACAATATGCCTATGCTCCTGCTATCGACTCTGTAGCTAATTTTGATGAGAACCGAGTATTATACACTATAATTGACACCTTAACTGATAATGGCATTCCTGCTCAATGCTTAAAAAGAGCGGGATCCAATGATTCTCCTCTTTATAGTGCAGGTTTTAGTCAGGTAGGAAACCAAAGAGGTGATTATGTATTAAAGGAGATTACTCCTTTTGGTAGAGTATACGAATGGGTATCTCCGATCAATGGACAATCACAAGGAGATTATTTACCTGTACGACAACTTCAAGCGCCTAATCAAAAACAGATGATCTCGGCTCACGGCACCTATAAATTCAATCAACACGAGAGTATTCGATTGGAAGGTGCCTTTTCTAATCAAGACCAAAACTTATTTTCAGATATCAATAATGAGAACAATCAAGGACATGCATTGTCTTTGAAGTTTACCTCTAAAGATCGTCCCATAAACAGCGATTGGAAGTTACTATTTGATACTGAGTTGATGTATATCAATGAAGATTTCCTTCCTATCGATCGATTTAGAAATATTGAATTTGATCGTAATTGGACCTTACCTTATGACAGCCTCCCTCAAACAGAAGAAAAGTTTATCCAATCTCAAATAGCTTTTGAAGACACCACTGGTAAAAGTTTTGCCTATCAAATCGCTATTCGAGATAAAGAACAAAGCATTCAAGGACAGCAACATCAAACTGATATTAAATATCACATACGTAATTGGCACCTCAATGTAAATGCCTTTATAATGAATGCAGATTTATTGGCCTCAAAAGAACACTCTCAATGGCAAAGACTGAGAGCAGAAACATTTTATAAGTTTAATGAAATTATTCCTGGCTATATTTATCACGTCGACCAACAACAAACTACGCTTACAGAAACGGACTCTATCACCAATTCTTGGATGAATTTCACAGAGCACAAAGCCTACTTAAAGAAAGGAGATAGTTTGCAATGGAATTATCAATTGGATTATAGTTATAGAGAAGATCAAACCCCTATCAATGGTCAATTGATGCCTCGTACAAAAATGGATACGTATCAACTCACTATTGGAAAAAAAGGTAAAAAGGGAGGAATCAACACCAATATCATCTATAGAAAATGGACGGATTACCTCGGCACCACCCCACAAAACGAAGAAAGTTTACAAGGAAGGATCAATGGCAACCTGATTTTAGGTAAAGGAGTGGGTAAAATTAGTGGAACTTATACCATCTCAAGTAGTCGAGAACTACAAAGAGAATTTGTCTATGTAAGAGTTGCTGATGGTCGAGGCACACATACCTGGAGAGATTTAAATGGAGATGGTATCAAAGACCTCAACGAGTTTTTCCTAGCACAAAACCCAGACGAACGACAGTATGCACGTTTCTATACTCCCACCAACGAATACATCCCTGCTTTCCGATCAAGCATTAATGTAAGAGCCAATCTTAATGCTCCTAGGCAATGGAAAAAAAGAAGTGGATTACCCCATTTCATTTCTAGATTCTCCAACACCTCCTCATTTTTAATAGATAAAAAGTCCACTTCAGAAGACATTCAAGGTAGATATCTCCCTATTTTATCTTCCACCTCAGAAGATGACTTATTAGCTTACAAATACGCCCTCAGAAACACTCTTTTCTTCAATCGCTCCAACCCCATTTATGGTGCTGACTTTAGAATTATACTTTTAGAAAACCAACAACTCCTCACCCAAGGCAGAGAAAACAGATCAGACAATCGCTATTCTGTATCCGGCAGATTAAACTTAGGCAGAAAATTCACACTCAAAACCGAAGTCACTCAACGCAACATCCTTTCCGGCTCCGAATATTTAGACGATAGAAACTACACCATATTGGAACAAGGCATCACCCCCTCCCTCTCCTACCAACCCAACATTTTCACCCGTTTCTCCACGAGCTACACCTACACCCAAAAATTAGGAGAACTATTCACTCAATCAGAAAACAACCAAGAAAACGGCAATTTCCATGAGGTCTCATTAGAAACTAAATGGAGCAAAGCCAACTTATTCACCATTACTACCAAAGCTTCCACCATTATCCAAGAATACCAAGGAGATACCAATACCGCCATCGCCTACGAAATGCTCAACGCACTCTCCACAGGCACCAACTTCCGTTGGAATGTTGCTTGGACACAAACCCTTTTTGATGGGCTTCAATTAAGAGTGCAATATGATGGGAGAAAATCGGAAAATACCAATGTGAACCATATTGGTACTGTGAATTTGACGGCGTTGTTTTAATAAACGTGACGATAAAACAAAATTGATTTACTTGTTTTATCCATAAGAGAATTCCGGGGCTTCCGATACACTGGTTCGAGTGTTAAGCGAAGCGGCACTCGGACCCACAAACTTTAGAGGTCTCCCGACCTCGGTTAATCTACCTTACATCGTCACGAGGGGTTCCACCACCTCGTTATGGAGGAATAAACGGAATAAAAATTTCTAAACTGTGATTATATGAATAAAAAATGCAGCACATTTAAACTGACGGCAAGGGGTTTCACCACCTTGCTTGGAGAGTCCCTCTTAGAACACATAATCTATTCAATCATTTTTTTGTAACTTTATCATAAAAAAATATGAGTATAGACATCCGATGGAAACAACGTTTTCAAAACCTTAAAAAAGCATTTACACAGTTAGATAATGCATATAAGCTTTCTCAAGAGCGAGAACTTAGCGAATTAGAAAAACAAGGCCTAATTCAAGCCTTTGAATATACCCACGAACTTTCATGGAAAACTCTTAAAGACTTTTTAAACCACAAAGGTTATACGGATTTATATGGCTCTAAAGATGTAACTAAACTAGCATTTGAAATGGACCTTGTTAACGATGGGTATGTTTGGATGGAAATGATTAAAAGTAGAAGTCAAGCTTTAGGCTCATATGAAATTGAGATATCTGAAGCAATTAAAAACAACATACTCAATAAATATATGTCCAAATATTCTAATTTAATTAGTAAGTTAAATAGTTTAGCGGAATACTCTGGTTCGAGTGTTTAGCGCAGCGACACTCGGACCCACAAACTTCAGAGGTCTCCCGACCTCGTTTATTAATAACAAAAAACGAGCGTTAATTCAGCACCTGCTACCTAAAAAAAAGAGTCATCAGGCTAACCCAATGACTCCATCAATATCATAATAATAAATAACAAAATTTCCTCCCCACCTGCTACCTGCTACTTGCTACCTACTACCTATTTCCCAATATTATATACATTAAAACCAATCACCTCCAAAGCCTTTTTATCAAGTATGTTTCTTCCATCAAAAACATTCGCCGGCTTAAGCGTTGAAGCAAAGATCTTATTCCAGTCATACTCCTTAAATTCATCCCATTCAGTCAATACTGCAATAGCATGAGCTTCAGAAGTCGCTTCATACGGATCGTTTACAATTTTTACTCTTTTACGAATTTCTTCAGGATCATGAGTATTTAAGTATTCCAAATCAGCATATACTTGTTCAGCTGGCACTTTTGGATCATAGACAACCACTTGAGCGTTTTCGTCTAATAGATGATCTGCTACATAGATTGCTGCTGATTCACGGGTATCGTTCGTATCTTTTTTAAACGCCCAACCCAAGAATGCAATCTTTTTATCGTTGACTGTATTGTATGATTTCTTGATGATCTTATCTGCAAAACGACGTTTTTGATAATCGTTCAATTGGATCACTTGATCCCAATATTCAGCTACCTCAGTTAAACCGTAAGATTTAGCAATATATACCAAGTTCAATACATCTTTCTGGAAACAAGAACCTCCAAAACCTACTGACGATTTTAAGAATTTTGGACCAATACGAGAATCCATACCTATCGCTCTTGCAATCTCATCTACATCTGCTTCTGTTTCTTCACATAAAGCAGACATTGCGTTAATAGATGAAATTCTTTGTGCTAAGAAAGCATTGGCCGTTAATTTAGACAATTCTGAAGACCAAACATTTGTTTGTAGTACTTGTTCCTTAGGCACCCAAGCCTCATAAATAGCTGATAAAGTATCTTTAGCCTCTTGCCCAGAAGGAGTATCATCACCACCAATCAACACACGATCGGGAGCCATTAAATCATCTATTGCTGTACCCTCTGCTAAAAATTCAGGGTTAGATAAAATTTCGAATTTGAAACCACTTTCAGAGTTGGATAAAATATCTTTTAATGCTTCTGCAGTTCTTACTGGAAGTGTTGATTTCTCAACAACAATTTTATCTCGTTTGGCAACTCGTGCAATTTGTCTCGCACAAAGCTCAATATATTTTAAATCCGCAGCCTGACCTTTTCCTTTTCCATACGTCTTTGTTGGCGTATTTACAGAAATAAAGATCATATCCGCATCCTGAATCCCTTGATCAACATTTGTTGAAAAGAACAGATTACGTCCACGAGTTTCTGCAACCACTTCTTTTAAACCAGGTTCATATATAGGTAATTTATCTAAATCAGCATCATTCCAATCAGCAATTCGTTGCTCATTGATATCTACAATATTTACTTTAATATGTGGGTTTTTTAAAGCAATCACTGCCATTGTCGGCCCACCAACATACCCTGCACCGATACAGCAGATATTTTTTACTTCTTTCATTTTATGAGTTACATTTTAAAAAACCCGAATTTAAATGAGTTTATCCTTTTATGCAAAGAAATATCTTTTTTGGTGAGATTATTTATGAAAAGGGTTGGAAAGGTGATAGTTTAGGGAGGAGGTAGGAATTAGGATTTAGGAGTTTGGTAATAGTATTTGACGAATTAAGATTGAATTATATGAAGTAAAAGGTAAGAAGTAAGAGGTAAGGGAAAACTACAAATTGTAACTTGACTCATAATCAGCAAATAAACCTTCATTTAAGATTAAATTTATTCTTTTTGAAATAGTATAATCAATTTATCAAATGTCTCAATTTACAGGTCTGATTATTTCAAGAAAAGAAAGGGAGATGATTAATAAATCGTGAGCAAATGCGAATTGATTTATTTAATGAAAAAGAAGGCTAAGAAAATTAGATTTTGCTTAATTTTCTTAGCCTTTAAATTATCATTTTGATAATTCTTTTGAGATTTTTAAGAGGGAATTATTAAAAATCGTAATTCATTGCTTCGTCTTATGCAGGCTTATCGCATAAGTCCCAAATATATTAGCATATAAAACCTTATCATCAATAAAAGATTCTCAAGCTCCTCTTGCATATTTATAAAACACCACCCTCACGTACTTATTCATCATCTCATTTTTTGCTTTCTCTTCTCTTCTTTCTACCTTAAAAGTCAGATATTTATTGGGCTTTCTAGTTTTCAACATAAGCACCATTAATTCTTTTAGAACAGGAACATCATTTTTATAATGATGAGTCTTTTCCCAGCCTAAACGAATTTTATATCTGTGATATTTACCTCCAAAATACCATCGTATGATAAAGTATGTTTTCCGAGTCCAAGGTGTATCTGAATGCCAATAAATATGTCTACGATCGGCATATAGTTCGTATCGGTTTGTTCTTTTAATTGTCTTGGTTCTTTTGATTTTAGGCAAACTCCCTACCACTTTCTTTCTAGCTACAGCCAAAGTATTGGCCTTTTCTGCTACATATTTTCCATCCACACTATTTCTCTTGATCTCTCTATATAAAGTAGACAAATGAATACCCAAGATTTGGGCGATTCGTTTTTTTGCACCACCATGTTGAAGAAGGTATTCCAGTTGTTTTCTTTGAGATAGATTAAGTTGTGACATAGTTTTTATTGATGTAAACAAGAAAAGAACAGTGGCTAACTCACTGTTCTTTATAAATAGATAGATTAAACGACTACTTCTAGTTCTTTGATCTGATGATCGTTTAAAGTCCATGCGTTTGTTGCAGCATGATCTTTAATTTGGTGTAGAAGTTCGTGCAATAAAGTAGTTTCTGTATCCAACATGATGTTGTCGATTTCTTGGAAATACACCTCCATTCCATCGTTCTGTTCCAGTTTTAGCTCTAGTTCGCTAATATCGGCCACTAATTTATTTTTCTCTACCACTTTCTCTTTGTACTTGGAATGAGAAGTATCCATAGTCGTCAATTCATTTTCGACATACGTTAATTGATTTCTCTTTTCATTCAGTTCCGAAGTTCTACTTTCGAAACGAGTTCTCTTTTTCTCCGAAGAGATCTCCTTCAATACGCTTGAAGAATTGTGGTAAATGTATTCCTGATGAATACCATCATACGTTTTCTGAGTATCTTCTTGTGTTGTACAAGAAGTAGAAAGTACTCTTGCAAAGAGTGCTGATTTGTCTGTTTCTAAAGGCATGTTTGAAATCTGTTAAGTCAGTGTAATGAAATCGTTAGCTTATTTTTTACACTAGATTGAATAATTATTTGACGCAATGTTAATATGATTAAATACCCAACACAAACATTTCTCTTAATTTTTAAAGCAAATGGATATCAAAATACTAAAGTTCAATTAATTGTACAAAAACTACTATATATAATTCTATTATAACTCCAAAACGGTCAACCCTATTTAGGGAAGTACAACCTGCTACCTGCTACCTGCTACCTAATATAACCTCAAACCTCACTAAAGTCCAAAATCAAAACCAAGTTATTAAACGTACACTACACACCTTTTCTCCTCATAAACCAAAAAAATAACAGTATAATCCAATCAATTTTAACATCTTAATTTATCATAAAACGCTCTAACTGTTTCATTTTATTACATTTACGATTTCGAGTAAAAAAAATACTCATAAAAATTTGACATTAACATTCATTGCTATCATTTTTGGCTTGCCTTAATGATGCAGTCACGGAAAAAACTGGATGTGACTGACGGGGCGAAGCCATGGAAAAAAATCACTTTTCAACTTCCACACATCTTCATAAACATCAGATTTATAGCATTTTAAAACAACTGCGATATAGGTAAAAGGTAAGAAGTAAGAGGTAATGCTAATTTATTTATGTAAAAAAGCGAAAACCTACTACCTACTACCTACTACCTACTACCTAGTATGATCGACGCCTTAATTACCTCCAAAACCAGACTAAAACTCCTTCTAAAATTCTTTCTAAACCCCGCTAACACTTCCTATTTAAGAGGATTAGCCACAGAGTTTTCCGAATCCACCAACAGTGTTCGTGTGGAATTGAACAGATTAGAGCAAGCGCAAATGCTCGAGTCATTTTTTGAAGGAAACAAGAAATTTTTTAAGGTAAATACCTCACATCCCTTGTTTGTCGACATACAGGCAATCATTAAAAAATACATAGGGATTGATACTATTATAGAAAACGTATTAAACCGTTTAGGAAATCTGCAAGAAGTCTATCTCATCGGAGATCTTGCTCTAGGCAAAGAAGCAGATAAGATTGAATTAATCCTTGTTGGTGATATTAATTTGGTTTATCTCGACCAATTGATCCTAAAAATGGAAAATACTATTGAAAAGTCTATTTCATACACAAGAGTGGATGAGGTGGATGGAAATGATTCTTCTAATATGTTGAAGATATGGAGCAGGTAAGAGGTTTGAGGTAAGTTATTTTATAGATGAGCTTGATCCTAATATTGAAAGAAAAAAATAGATGTAATAATATAATTTCTCAATAGATTTTATTGAAAAGACGTCTAAATAAACAAACCTCTAATCTTAAATAATTGTAGGCTACAACTCCGTCTCCAACGAGGTGGCCTTGGCCCCACGGTACGCGAGCTGCTTACACAGGCTGGTTACATGTCCTAGATACACATACCGGTTACACTTACTACTTACACACATTATAAGTGAACATATAGTAATTAGGTAGAAACAAGAATTTATATTAGACGTTGTTTTTAAATAAAAAAAGTATCAAAAGCCCAGGAATTCATTCCTGGAATATGTAATAAATCTATGGAACAATTAAGATATCAACAACGGTTTGAAAATTTCAAAAGAGCTTTTGCTCAACTTGAAAGGTTCATGCAGCATCCTAATCTGAATGAGATGGAGGCACAAGGTCTAATTAAGGCTTTTGAATATACTTATGAGTTATCATGGAAAGTCCTTCAAGATTATTTAAAAGAAGTAAAAGGCTATGTTGATATTAGTGGACCAAACCCTGTTATTAAACAAAGTTTTCAAGACAATATTATAAGTAATGGGACTGATTGGATGAAAATGCATAAAAGCAGAAATCTCACCTCTCATGTCTATGATGAAGAAATTGCAAATGATATTGTTCAAGATATTAGAAGTATATATTTTGGTTTATTTTTAGATTTTAAGAATAAAATTGAAGCTGAAATCAAATTATCATAAGGTAGGATTAAGTCCTGAAGAAATAGACATAATTTTGGAGAAAGTGTCTCAAAACAAGAATATTACAAAAGTTGATATTTTTGGATCTAGGCTAATGGGAAATTTAGAGATGGATCTGATGTAGATTTAGCCTTGTATGGTGATTCATTAAAATTAAATGATATTTTGGAATTGTCTATTCAGCTTGACGAAACACTTTTACCTTATAAATTTGATTTGATAATTTTCAATCAAATAAAAAATACTGCTCTAATTGAACATATTGATACAATTGGGATAACATTATACCAAAAACAATAAATAAAACAAACCACATTGACAGAAAACAAAAAACAATGGATGGCCATCTACACCAAACCACGCAACGAAAAAAAAGTAGCTGATCGTTTGGGAAAATCAGGCTTTGAAGTCTATTGTCCTATGTACACCACTCTCCGACAATGGAGTGATCGTAAAAAAAAGGTAACTATCCCAGCAATTCCTTCTTATTGCTTTATTAAAATTGAAGAGAATAAACGTTGGGAGGCACTTCAAGATCCTGGAGCAGTACGTTATGTTTTCTGGCAAGGAAAACCTGCAATTATTAAAGATAACCATATCCATGCATTCAAACGCTTTATGGGTGAAATCGAAGAAGAAGATCAAATCTTTAATGCTGAGATTTCTGATGGTGATCGTGTATTAATGCGTAAAGGAGCGTTTATGGGGAAAGAAGGTGATGTGATTCGAACGCATAAGAACGGTATTGTTGAATTAATTCTTTTTCAGATTGGTTTGAAAGTAGTAGTACAAAAAAAGAATTTAGATAAGATTTAATATTATGAAAAAAATTCTAATAACTGGGGCAGCAGGCTTTATTGGTTTTCACTTATCAAAAAAATTAGCAAAACAAAATTTTGAAATTATTGGCATTGATAATATTAACGATTATTACCCAATGTCATTAAAGTTTGATAGATTAAAAGAATTAGGGATTGAATCCGACTTCATCAGATACAATGATAAAGTTAATAGTAATAAATACAATAATTTCAATTTTATTAGGCTTGACATAACTGACGAACATAATCTAATAGAACTATTTAGGAAAGAAAATTTCAATTTTGTAGTAAACTTGGCAGCACAAGCTGGTGTAAGATATAGTATAGATAACCCTCGTGCTTATATTTCTTCAAACATCAGTGGTTTTTTAAATATTCTTGAAGGGTGTAGACACTATCCAGTAGAACATTTAGTTTATGCTAGTAGTTCAAGTGTATATGGACAAAACACAGAACAACCATTCTCCACTAATCATAGAGTTGATTCACCTGTAAGTTTATATGCAACAACAAAAAGGTCTAATGAACTTATGGCTAATACATATAACCATCTATATAAAATCAAATGTACTGGCTTAAGATTTTTCACTGTTTATGGACCTTGGGGTAGACCTGATATGGCTCCAATGTTATTTGCAAAAGCTATTTTAAATGGTGACCCAATAAAAGTCTTTAATAATGGAAAATTAGAAAGGGATTTCACTTATATAGATGATATAATAAATGGCATCTTAAAAGTACTTATTGGGAATCCAAAAAATAGAAAAAAATTATATAATATTGGATGTGGAAGCCCAACTAAATTAATGGATTTCATCGAAACAATGGAAAAGCATTTAGGTAAACCTGCCATAAAAAAAATGTTACCAATGCAACCCGGAGATGTATATTCAACTTTTGCTGACACGACTGATCTTCAGAATGACTTCAATTACGCTGCATCTGTAAAAATTGACAAGGGAATTGAAAATTTTGTGAATTGGTATAAAAAATATAAGTAAAAAAATCTTTATTTATTTTACATTATCCCCCCCTACTAAGAGAAGTATTTGATAATTAATGATCTTGAAAAATATCTCAAAAAACACTTCTAAGGAAATAATAAACGGTTCTCTTTGGTTATTAATCCAAACAATTGGAAATAAAGCAACCTCTTTTGTTTCTCAAATTGTATTAGCAAAAATATTAATGCCTGAAACATTTGGTAAAATGGCAATAATATTAACAATTACAAATATCACGAGTTTTGTTCAACAAATAGGCCTTAACGATATTTTAATTAAGAGAGGCAAATCTTTTGACCTGTGGAAAAACTTAACTCAAACAATTGCTCTTATTATTTCTATTTTGAGTATAGTAATATTGATGATTGCCGCAAAAATTGGTTCAATCATTTATAATGATTATTCGTTATTAATATTAATTCCTCTTTACTCAATTTCAATACCTTTCAATGCTCTAGCTATAATACCAGAATCTAAACTTCGGATTGACTTGAAGTTTAAAGCTATATCAATAATAAAAATTTCAGAAACTTTAATGTTACAAATTTTCACAATTATTGGTGCTTATTTAGGATTAGAAGTTTACAGTTTTATTCTTCCATATATTATCGTAGGGGTCATTAAATGGCTCATGTTTAATTATGCCTCAAAAAATGAATTATTTTTCAAACTTAAATTCAAATATTGGAAGTATATAATAAATGATAGTATCTATGTTTTTTTACATTCATTTGCAAGTAGAATTACTTTTCAAGCAGATTATGCAATATTAGGATTATTTGCAAGTCAGAATCAAGTAGGTGTTTATTACATGGCCTACACGCTCTCAGTTCAAGTTGTAGGATTTGTAGCAAACAATCTACCGCAAGTTTTATTCCCTAGTTTAGTAAAACTGAAGAAAAATAAATCTGATAAATTATATAACAAATATATTGAAAATAGCTTTATCATAACTACTATTATTGGTACTCCTTTCGCGATGCTGCAATTTACTTGTGCAGAACCCATTATTCATTTCTTTTTTGATGAAAAATGGTTTGAAACAATCAAATATATCCAAATATTATCGATCGGAATGGTTTTTAGAACAATGTCATCAAATTGGGTAGTACCTCTAAAATCTGAAGGTAATTTTAAAAAAATGTCTAAAATTACTAATATTTCATCTATAATCTATATTATTATTATTTTAATACTATCAAAAAAATATAGCACTTTGGGTACTTCAATTGGAGTAACACTATATTATTTTCTAATTACTCCATTATTATTATTTACTTCTTTAAAAAACACCAGTGATAATATTATAAAATCTGTTTTAAGAATATACTTTCCTTGTCTAATTGGAATTATTATATACTTATCTATTTATTTTGTTTTAAAAAATACCACAGATAACCAAATATTATTATTAACGATTAATTGTTTTTTACCTTCAATTTCGTATTCCCTAATTATTTTCACATTACGTAAAAAGCTTAGTATAAGCTAGTTTATGAAATATATATTAATTGTAATTATTTTCATCTTGATTTTGATTCCAATAATTAAGGTCAAAAATGATAAATCTAAACTCTATCAATTACCTTTTCTTTACTCAATAACAATATTAGGTTTTATTTTCCCTAGTTTAGTTAGTAACTTCAAATTGAATTATATTTCTGATCAAGAATTTAATTTGTTTTCAATAAATCTTATTTTATGTTTTTCAGCAGCTCTTATCGGTTATAGAATTTACTCAAAAAAATATATACCAAAATTTTTCAATAAATATAAAGATGATACTTACACGAGTATCGTTATAAGCATTTTTTTCTTTATTGGTTTTAGTATTTCAATAACAATTGACCCGTATGAATATGGTAATGAACAAGGTGGTTTTTTCGCAATTAAACAACTTTTTGCTCGTTTTTTAAGACCTACTGCTCTAATAATTTTTTGCTTTTATTTGGTAAAAAAAACAAATTACAGGTTAGTATTACTAATGCTATGGCTATTTTTAACCTCAAGATTTATCATTATTTCTGGAAGAAGAAGTGAACTCTTTACTTTTTTCATCACAATCGGTTTCCCTCTTTTTTTTATAAAAAATTACATACCTACAAAAGGCATAATTGCCTTATTGATTACAATTTCAGGTTTTGCATTTATTATAATGCCTGTAGCTAGAAACTTTACAAAAAAAGGTGACTTTGGTAAATTACTTGAATTAGATTTTTCTGAAATATCAGGAAATTATATTCAAGGTAAAAAAACAAATGAAATTTTTGAATCTGCAGTTGATTTAAACTCAGTCTATCAAAATAATGCTTATTCATATGGCGCAATCGCTATAAATAAATTTACTCATCAATATGTAAGCTCAACAATTTTCGGAAAAGAATTTAAAGAAAAATCTAAAATCACTACTGCTGATTTTGAAAAATTAAGAAAATACAATTATAAACACGGTAACTTTAAAGGATATTTAGCTAGGACAGGTTTCGTAGATACTTTTTTTGATTTTGGTTTTTTTTCTTTCATTTTTTATTTCATTTTTGGAATGATAAGCAAACATTATTTCATAATTGCATATAAATCAAATGATATTTTTTCAAAAATTTTCTACTCCCAATTTTCAATTTATATCTTTCTATCTGTTTACGATTCTCTATTTAGAATTTTAGTTCTAATCATTCCATTTCTTTTAATTTTTCATTCAATAAAAAATACTTCTAAATCATGAATAATAAATACTTAGTTTTACTTTTAACATCAAGAAGAGATTACGATACTGCTAAAATTTTAAATAAAAAAAAACTGCTACATACATTAGTAACAGATGCGTATTATTCTAGATCTAAATATCAAATTTTTAAGATAATAGATTATTTAATGCCAACAAAATTACAAAAAAAATATACTATTACTGGGTCAACATTAAATGATAAACTTATAAATTCAGACTGGTTCGTTGGAATTTTTTTTTACTTAACAATAAATATATCAAAAATAAATGCATTGATATTATCTTATAAAAAACTTTCTCAAAATGCAATTAAAATCACAAAAAAAAATCAAAATATTAATAGTATTTTTTGCTATGACACAGGTGCTTTAGAACTTTTTAAGTGGGGTAAAAAGCATAATAAAAAATTAATACTAGAACAATGTGTTGCACCTAGATATGAACAGATAAAACTATATAAATTATTTGAAAGTAAATATGATGTTGATTTTAAGAAAGAAATCCAAATTTGCAAAACTCTTCAGAAAAGAGAAGAAGAAGAATGGAGTTTGGCTGATAAAATAATAGTCCCTTCACATTATGTCTTAGAAAAGTTACTACAAAGAGGTGTACCAAAAGAAAAGTTATATTTAATACCATATGGCTACAATAAACCAAAAAATAATAACAATTTAAAAAATATATTTAATCATTATAATACAAAAACTACTCATGTGCTATTTGTGGGTAATTCTTCATATAGAAAGGGAATACTTGATATAATAGAAACAGCGAAAAAGATCAAAAGTGATAACATTTTATTTCATATAATTGGTAGAATGGATAGTAAAATTGAAAACATCCCCAATAATGTAATTATTCATGGTAAAAAACATAAAAGTGAGTTAGAACATTTTTATTATTCAGCTGATATTTTCTTTTTCCCTACCTACTTAGAAGGATCTGCCGTTGTTGGTCTTGAAGCATTATCATATGGCCTGCCAACAATTACTACATTTGAATCTGGAACCGTTATTTCTGAAGATGAAGGCATAATTTGTAAAGCTGGTAATATTGATGAATATACAAATGCAATTAATAAAATAGCTAATAATAACAATCTAAAAGAAAAAATGAGTAAAAATTCTTTAAAGCTTTACTCACGATATACAATCGAAGAATACGAAAAAAAACTCTTAGAAATATTATGAAAAAAAAATTTCAATACGAAAACCCTATTTGGATTTTTAAAAAACACAATCTCAAATTGTTAAATGGTATTTCATTATTGCTATACTATTTCTTTGCTAAACACCTCCCCGACACACCTTTACCTGGAAGTAATATTAGTATGAAGTTTAGAGAATTTCTTTGCAAAAATATTTTCAAAAAAACATCAAAGCTTTTCAAAATTCATAGTAATGTTAGTTTTGGTACGGGAAAAAATATAGAAATTGGTTATAATTCATCATTAAATAGAGGAGCCTGGATCGGTAATGACACAATAATTGGAAATAATGTAATGATGGGGCCTGAAGTTACAATATTGTCTGGAAGTCATAATTTTGAAAGAACAGATATTCCTATGAATGAACAAGGAGCTCCAAATCGAAAGCCTGTTATTATTGGTAATGATGTATGGATAGGAACAAGAACAATTATTTTACCTGGAGTTAAGGTAGGAAATCATTCAATTATTGGTGCTGGAAGTATTATTACAAAAGATATACCTGATTGGAGTATTGTTGCAGGTAACCCTGCTAAATTAATTAAATACAGAAAATAACATGACATATTTAAAAGAAAAAAACTTATTATTCATTCACATTCCAAAAAATGCAGGAAGGTCTATAGAAATGGGCTTAAATATTATTAGCAAAAAAAAATTAATTGAAAATACTGCTACTAGGAGCACAATAAATAGAGGTTTCACCTATCTCCAACGGTTAACTTCTAATGAAAATATAAAGAATAATCTTTGGGGTACTCTAGATTATACATTATGTGCTCAACATTTGACTTATCAAGAAATCGAACTTCTACAATTAATAGATAAACCAACCTTAAAAAATTCATTCAAATTTGCTGTAGTCAGAAACCCTTGGGATAGGGCTTTATCTTCTTTCAAACATTTCTTAGAAAAAGATAAAAAACCCACTAAAAAAGAATTTGAGCTCTTTTTATCAAGTTGGTTTGATAGTAAATCAAATGATCATAATATCATTGCACACAAAAGAAATCAAATAGAATATATTCGAAATATTAAAGGTCAAAATGCAATGGATCAAATAATAAGATTCGAAAATCTAGATAATGATTTTAATGAATTAATAAATAATACAGGTATAAAAATTGACGAAAAACTACCTGTTTTAGGAAAAACTCAAAGTATTCTATACAGAGATTTCTATACTCAAGAAGCAAAGAAAATCTCTGATAAAATATTTGAAGAAGATATTGAAATGTTCAAATATACTTTTTAATGAAATATCAAAATAAAAATTTAAATGGATTATCTTTTTTTAAATATTTTAAATTAAAGTCATTTTTTGCCTTAACTTGGTTAATTGTTAGATATTTAAAACGCTCAATAAATAAATTTTATATTTCGACAATTGGGTCATACAGTTTTAATAGTATTGGAAAAGGTGTAACATTTGAAGATATTCCAAAAATATTATATCCTTGTCAAAAAATTAACCTTGGAAATAATGTCTATATTGAAAGAAGATGCACATTCCAAGCAGTTCCTAATTCATATATTGAAATAGGTGATAGAGTCTCATTAAATCAAGGTTGTATTATTACTGCTCTTTTTGGAGTTAAAATTAAAAAAAACACCTCAATTGGAGAATATACTAGTATTAGAGATAATAATCATACTTTTGATGATAGAGAAAAATTGATCAAGGATCAAGGCATGAATGGTAACCCGATTGAAATAGGAGAAAATTGCTGGATTGGTAGGGGTTGCATAATTTTAGCTGGTGTAACAATTGGTGATGGAGCTATAATAGCAGCAAATTCAGTGGTCAATAAAAATATTCCCTCAAATACAATTTACGGCGGTGTTCCTGCAAAATTCATTAAAGACAGATGAAAATATTAATTATTTCAGGTAGTAATTCAAGACAATCTGGAGGACTTTTTTTTAGTGTAAAGTCTTTAAGTAAAGCTCTTCTTAATAATGATATTCAATTATCCCTATTAACTCATAATGATAAATATAGTGAGGATGATATTAATACTTATGGAGACATTCCAATGCCTATATATGATGTATTTGGACCTAATAATTTAGGATTTTCAAAAAATATATCTAAGAAAATAAAGGACGTATCCCCTACTCTCATTCATCAACAATGTATATGGATGTATTTATCTTATGCTGTTCTAAAAACTAAAAGGAAGTTCAAGACTAAAACTATTATTACTCCTAGAGGAATGTTAGATCCATGGGCTGTAAATAACTCAAAGCTAAAGAAAAGAATTATTGGTTTTTTATATGAAAATGAAAATTTGCGAAATGCTGATTGTTTTCATGCTTTATGTCTTTCTGAATATGAAAGTATAAGATCGTTTGGTTTAAAAAATCCTGTAGCAATAATTCCAAATGGTATAAATTTACCAAAGATTCAAAATAGATCATTTGATGACAATTGGAAAATAAATACTAAGAAAGCTATGACCTTTATAGGACGGATACATCCCAAAAAAGGTGTTAAAGAATTAGTTGAAGCGTTGTACATCTTAAAGAAAAATAAATCTTCTCTTCTGGATAATTGGACAATTTATATTTGTGGATGGGATCAGAATGGTCATATTCATGAGTTACAAGATCTAACAAAAAAATATAAATTAGAGGAAGATATAGTATTTTTAGGGTCAGTTTATGGAGATAAAAAAGATAGTATTTTATTCCATTCACAGTCATTTATTCTACCATCTTTTAGTGAGGGATTACCAATGTCAATTCTAGAAGCATGGTCGTTTAAGTTACCCGTTTTAATGACAGAAGAATGTAATTTATCTATTGGTTTTCATAAAAAAACATCATACAAAATTTCAAATGATCCTCCTACTTTAGCTAAACAACTTGATATTTTCGGTAAGGTTTCTGACTCAGAATTAATAGAGTTTGGAAATAATGCATTCAATTTAGTTAAAGAAAATTATACCTGGGAAAAGATTGCTGACATGACAAACAAAATGTACCAATGGGTTGAAAACAAGAAAGTTCCAAAACCAGATTTCATTTATTTAGATTAAAGTGATGGAAATTAAACTATCAAAATACCAAAATAAATTAACAAAGAAGCACCAATTAATAAGATTAATTTGGAATATATCATGGTCAATTTTTTGTAAATGGCTACCTAGGTCTGTTGGTAGAAAATGGAGACTATTTTTTGTTAATCTATTTGGAGGTAATATAAGTTATAAGGCTAATATTTATCCTTCTGTAAAAATTTATGCACCTTGGAATTTAGAAATGCATGATTTTTCATGCTTAGCACCAAATGTAGATTGCTATAATGTAGATAAAATCATATTAGAAGAAAATACTATTGTTTCCCAAAAATCATATTTATGCACCGCATCTCATGACATTTCCAAAAGTACCTTTCCATTGATAACATCTCCAATAACAATAAAAAATGGATCTTGGGTGGGAGCCTCTTGCTTCATTGGAATGGGTGTGATAATTAATAATGGAGCAGTAGTTGGAGCAACTTCATCAGTCTATAAAGACGTTGAACCTTGGACAATAGTTGGTGGAAATCCAGCAAAATTCATAAAGAAAAGAATAATAAATGAGTAAGTTACCAATATCTGTTCTTATTCCTGTTAAGAATGAGGAAAAGAATATTGAGCGTTGTATTTCAAGACTAATAGATTTTGATGAAATAATTGTCATAGACTCTAATAGCACTGATAAAACCCCTGATATTGCTAGTAATAATGGAGCTAGAGTAATCAACTTTATTTGGGATGGAAAATTTCCCAAAAAAAGGAATTGGGCATTGAGAAACATTGATATTAGAAATGACTGGGTTCTATTTATTGATGCTGATGAATTCTTAACGAATGAGTTCTTAAATGAAATTAAAAGTAAATTCAATAAAGAGTCAAACCATAAAGGTTATTGGTTAAACTTCACAAATTTTTTCATGGGCAAGCAATTACTTCATGGTGATAAAATGAAAAAACTGGCTCTCTTCAATCGAAATTATGGAGAATATGAAAGAATTGATGAAGACAGTTGGAGTCATTTAGACATGGAAGTTCATGAGCACCCAATTATTAATGGAGACATAGGTGAAATAAAAAGCCCTATTACTCATAATGATTTTAGAGGATTAACTCATTATATCGATAAACATAATCAATACTCTAGTTGGGAGGCTAAACGCTATGTTAATCTAAAAGGAGATTACACTAATCTAACTAAACGCCAAAAATTAAAATATAAATTACTCAAAATTGGAATATTACCAACATTTTATTTCTTCAGTACATATTTCTTAAAATTTGGTTTTTTAGATGGCATTGCTGGTTATTATTTTGCCCATTACAAAAAAAATTATTTTATACAAATACAAACTAAAGTAAAAGAGTTTAAATCAATATGAAAAGAGTTTTAATTACTGGTGCCGCTGGTTTTTTAGGTTCTCACTTATGTGATAAATTCCTATCAGAAGGATACTATGTCATCGGAATGGATAATTTTTTAACTGGAAGCGAAGATAATATCTCTCACCTTTTTGGAAATAAGAATTTTGAATTTGTTCACCATGATGTCACAAAATTTGTTCATGTTTCCGGAGAATTAGATTATATATTACACTTTGCTTCACCTGCATCCCCAATTGATTATTTGGAAATGCCGATCCAAACTTTAAAAGTAGGATCATTAGCTCCTTACAACTTATTAGGATTAGCTAGAGTAAAAGGTGCTAGATTTATTATAGCTTCTACATCAGAAGTATACGGAGATCCAAATATACACCCTCAACCAGAAAGTTATTGGGGTAATGTTAACCCAATTGGACCAAGAGGTGTATATGATGAAGCTAAACGTTTCCAAGAAGCTATTACCATGGGGTACCATACTTTCCATGGTGTGAATACAGGAATGGTCAGGATTTTTAATACATATGGACCCCGTATGCGATTGAATGATGGCCGTGCTTTACCTGCTTTTATGTCACAAGCTCTTAGAGGTGAAGACATTACTGTTTTTGGAGATGGTTCACAAACAAGATCATTCTGTTATGTAGACGATTTAGTAAATGGTATTTTCAAGCTTACTTTATCAGACGAACATCAACCAATAAATATTGGTAACCCTCAAGAAATTACGATTAAAGAATTTGCAGAAGAAATTGTAGAATTAACTGGTTCAGGTAGTAAAGTTATTTATCAAGATCTACCAAAAGATGATCCTAAACAAAGACGTCCTGATATTACAAGAGCAAAAGAAATTTTAAATTGGGAACCAAAAGTTGGAAGAGAACAAGGTTTAAAAAGAACTCTAGAATACTTTCAAGAAAAAGTTCAAACACAAACAGTTTAAATTCTATCTAATTTTAGAATTCGAATTAATGAAAATATCAATAATTACTGCTTCATACAACAACAAACTTACTTTAGAACAAACAATCAATTCCGTTTTATCTCAAGATTATTCTAACATTGAATATATAATTGTGGACGGTGGTTCTAAAGATGGCACAGTGAAATTGGTTGAATCTTATGGCCGTAAAATTCAACAATTTATTTCCGAACCTGACAAAGGAATATATGATGCTTTGAATAAAGGTGTAAAAATGGCTACAGGAGACGTTGTAGGTTTTATGCATTCAGATGATTTCTTTGCTTCTAATGATATCGTTTCGAATATTGCTAGAACATTTACAAATTCAAATGTGGATGCCGTTTATGGTAACTTACATTATGTAGGAGCTGAAGACTCTTCCAAAATAGTAAGAAATTGGGTAAGTAGTGATTTTTCTTTTCGTAAGTTAAGACAAGGTTGGATGCCTCCCCACCCTACACTATATATCAAAAATGAATGCTATAAGAAGTACGGTTTATACAATACGGATCTAAGAATTGCTGCAGATTATGAACTTATTCTACGATATTTTGGTAAATATCAAATCACATCTGCATACCTTCCAAAAACCATTGTAAAAATGAGATTAGGAGGAGCTAGTAATCAAAGCTTTAAAGCCATAATAAAAAAGATGAAGGAAGATTACTGGGCGCTTAAAAACAATAATATTGGGGGCGTTTACACTCTACTTTATAAAAATTTCTCAAAAATCACTCAATTCATTAACAAATAGCTTCACTATCTTTGTTTAAAGAAATTAATATACATAAATGAAAAAGGCATTAATTACAGGTATTACCGGACAAGACGGTGCATATTTAACAGAACTATTACTTGAAAAAGGATACGAAGTACACGGCATCAAACGTCGTTCTTCTTTATTTAATACGGATAGAATAGATCATTTATATCAAGATCCTCATGAAGAAAATGTAAAATTAAAATTACATTATGGTGATCTTACAGATTCAATGAACCTTACACGTATTATTCAAGAAGTTCAGCCAGACGAGATTTATAACCTAGGAGCCATGTCTCATGTTAGAGTAAGTTTCGACACTCCTGAATATGTAGGTAATGTAGACGGATTAGGTACACTTAGAATTCTTGAAGCAGTTAGATTATTAGGACTTACTGAGAAAACAAGAATTTACCAAGCTTCAACTTCTGAGTTATACGGATTAGTACAAGAAGTACCTCAAAAGGAAACAACTCCTTTCTATCCACGTTCTCCATATGCTGTTGCTAAACTATACGGTTATTGGATTACAGTAAACTACCGTGAAGCCTACAATATGTACGCATGTAATGGTATTTTATTTAATCACGAATCCCCTATTCGTGGAGAAACTTTTGTAACTCGTAAAATTACAAGAGCTGTATCAAAAATTGCTTTAGGATTACAAGATACATTATATCTTGGTAACCTTAACTCAAAAAGAGACTGGGGACATGCCAAAGATTATGTAAAAGCAATGTGGTTAATACTTCAACAAGATAAAGCGGAAGATTTTGTTATTGCTACTGGCGTGACTACTACCATTCGTGATTTTGTAAAAATGTCATTTGCAGAAGTGGGTATTGAGTTAGATTTTGAAGGTGAAGGTGTTGATGAAGTTGCCAAAATAAAATCATGTAACAATCCTGAATATCAAATAGAAATTGGAAAAACAGTACTTAGAGTTGATCCTCAATATTTCCGCCCAACTGAAGTAGATTTATTAATCGGTGATCCAACTAAATCTAAAGAAAAGTTAGGATGGGAATTAGAGTATGACTTAGAAGGATTGGTAAAAGACATGATGGAATCTGATATCAAATTATTTAAAAAAGATAAATATTTGAAAGAAGGTGGGCATGATATCTTAAATCAATATGAGTAATTCTAAATAAATCATCTTTGATGTTTAGATTCATAGATAGAAAATTAGCAAAAGCAATTTCTTGGCGATTTTGGGGTACCTTGGATACTATATTATGGGGTTCTCTTATTTCAGGAAGCTCCAATATTGGATTCAGTATTGGAGCTTTTGAATTAATTACTAAAATTTCGCTTTATTATTTACATGAATGGATTTGGGAAAAATGGAGAACAAAACCATTCTGGAAGAAAAGGAAAAACAGCTTCAGACATTTAGTCAAAGCTATCAGTTGGCGTTTAATTGGTACAATCGATACTATTATTTTAGCTTGGGTAATATCTGGCCAACCTCTTGTAGGTGTAAAAGTCGGTATTGCAGAAGTGGTTACTAAAATATTTCTTTACTATTTACATGAAAGATTGTGGCATCTGTTTAGAAATAATAAAGATGAACAAGAAAAAGTTGTTTAACATATCTGGATAATGACAAATTCCGAAAATATACATCCGATATTCAATTCTCTATTAAGCAGAGAAAAGAAAGAAGGTCTTCTAAAGCAAAACGGAGTTGTTTTATGGATGACGGGTCTATCAGGTTCAGGAAAAAGTACTCTTGCAAGAGCATTAGAGTTTGCTTTACATGATTTGGGTTATAAAACCATGTTATTAGATGGAGATAATCTTAGAACTGGGGTAAACAGTAACCTGGGTTTCTCTGAAGAAGATAGAATGGAGAATGTTCGTCGTTCGGCAGAAGTATCGAAATTATTTGCTTCGGCAGGTTTGGTGACTATCTGTTCTTTGATTAGCCCAACAGAGGAAATTAGAGCAATTGCAAGAGACATTATTGGCGAAGAAGATTTTAAACAAGTACATATTGATTGTCCTTTTGAAGTGTGTGCGGAACGTGATGTAAAAGGATTATATAAAAAGGCATTGGCAGGGGAGATCAAAAATTTTACTGGTTTGGATTCTCCTTTCGATATTCCAAAAGACCCATTTGTGCGTATCCCAACGCATGAACAATCTTTGGAGGATAGCTTAAAACAGCTTTTAGAAGCCGTATTGCCGATCATTAAATTAGACGAAAACAAATAGGTATGCAGACTCATACACTAACTCACTTAAAACAGCTGGAATCTGAAGCGATCTATATCTTCAGAGAGGTGGCGGAACAATTCGAACGTCCAGCTATGCTATTTTCTGGTGGAAAGGATTCTATCGTAATGTTACATTTGGCTAGAAAAGCTTTCTGGCCAGGTAAAGTTCCTTTCCCATTAATTCACATCGACACGGGTCATAACTTCCCAGAAGCAATCGACTACCGTGATTGGATGGTGAAAGAATACGATCTTGATTTAATCGTAGGGTCTGTTCAGGAATCTATCGATAAAGGTACTGCAGTAGAGGAAAGAGGGGTAAACCCAAGTAGAAATGGCTTACAGGCGATTACTCTATTGGAAACATTGGAAGAATACAACATCGATGCTGCCTTTGGTGGTGGACGTCGTGATGAAGAGAAAGCAAGAGCAAAAGAGCGTTTCTTCTCTCACCGTGACGAATTCGGTCAGTGGAATCCAAAGAACCAACGTCCAGAATTATGGACACTTTACAACGGTCATTACAACGATTATGAGCACTTCCGTATCTTCCCAATTTCCAATTGGACGGAGATGGACGTGTGGCAATATATTGCTCAGGAAAAAATTGCCTTACCTTCTATCTACTTCGCTCACAAGCGTCCTGTAGTAGAAAGAAACGGTATTTTACTGGCTGAATCTCCTTGGAATACTTTGTTGAAAGACGAGCAATACGAGGAGCGTTTAATTCGCTATAGAACTCTAGGCGACATGACTTGTACGGGTGCTGTGTTATCTGATGCAGATAACTTATCGGGCATCATTCAAGAAGTGGCCTCTTCTAGAGTAACAGAAAGAGGTAACCGTTCGGACGATAAACGATCGGAAGCCGCAATGGAAGAGCGTAAATTACAAGGTTATTTCTAACATTCAGACATCAAAAACAATGAGCGAAGTATTAAATCATCCAAGTATCATCAGAGAAGAATCAGCTTCAGCTGTTGATCAATCGTATTTAGATATGGACCTTCTTCGTTTCACTACAGCAGGTAGTGTAGACGATGGTAAGAGTACCTTGATTGGTCGTCTGATGTACGATACAAAAGCAATTTTCGAAGACCAATTAGAGGCGATCGAAAAATCAAGTCAGTCTAGAGGGGACGAGAATGTAAACTTGGCCTTACTAACTGATGGATTAAAAGCAGAAAGAGAGCAAGGCATCACTATTGATGTAGCTTACAGATATTTTGCAACACCAAAGCGTAAGTTTATTATTGCCGATACTCCAGGTCACATTCAGTACACACGTAACATGGTAACGGGTGCATCGACTGCAAACTTGGCAATTATTCTTGTAGATGCTAGAAACGGTGTCGTAGAGCAAACAAAACGTCACACATTCATTGCTTCATTATTGAAAATCAAGCATATTGTAGTGGCTGTAAACAAAATGGACTTGGTGGATTACTCTGAAGAGCAATTCAACAAAATCAAAGCTGATTTCTTAGCATTTTCTGAGAAAATCGGTATTGAGGATATCCGTTTTATTCCTATCTCAGCACTTAAAGGGGATAACGTAGTAGATAATTCTACACAAACTCCTTGGTACGCAGGTGGATCATTATTGGAAAACTTGGAGAAAGTAGAAATCGATCAAGACCTTGATTTGGTGAATGGTCGTTTCCCAATCCAAAGAGTAGTGAAAACTGACGATTTCAATGGTTTTGCTGGAAGAGTTGACGGTGGTATCGTTAAGGTAGGTGACGAAGTGGTTGCTTTCCCATCAAAAGAGACCGCAAAGATTAAATCTATTGAGACAATGGACGGAAGTATTGAAGAAGCATTCCCTCCAATGTCAGTAGTAATCACTTTAGATAAAGAATTGGAACTGAAGAGAGGGGACATGATCGCTAAAGCGGACAACCAACCTTCAGAAGTGGATTCAATTAATGCAACAGTTTGTTGGATGAACCAGAATGGTTTATCAGTTGGTGGTAAATATTTACTGAAGCACACAACAACAGAGGTAGAAGCTACTGTAACCGCTGTAGTGGACAAATTGGATATCAACACAATGGAACACATCAGCACAGATTCAGGTCTTCAGATGAACGAAATTGGTGAGATTTCGATTAGTTTATCATCAGCTATTGTTACAGATAGCTATAAGACAAACAGGGCGACAGGTAGCTTGATCTTAATTGACCAAGAGACAAATGAAACTGTTGCGGCGGGTATGATTAAATAATTTATTATTTTTATGAAAATGAATAAATCTTCAAAAATATATGTAGCTGGACACCGTGGCATGGTAGGTTCAGCTATTGTAAGAAAATTAGAAAAAGAAGGGTATAATAATATTATCATTAGAACTTCGAAAGAATTAGATCTTACAAGTCAGGTAGCTGTTACTCAATTCTTTGAGCAAGAAAAACCTGAATATGTTTTTCTTGCTGCAGCCAAAGTAGGTGGTATCTTAGCCAACAACATCTACAGAGGACAATTCTTATATGAAAACTTGATGATTCAAAATAATGTAATTCATCAGAGTTATGTACAAGGTGTCAAGAAATTAATGTTCTTGGGTTCTTCATGTATTTATCCTAAAATGGCACCTCAACCTTTAAAAGAAGAGTATTTATTAACAGACACTTTAGAGCCTACCAATGAACCTTATGCGATTGCTAAGATCTCTGGTATAAAAATGTGCGAGGCTTACCGTGATCAATATGGATGTAATTTCATATCTGCCATGCCGACAAATTTATACGGATATAACGACAACTATCATCCAAAGAACTCGCATGTACTCCCTGCGCTTTTAAGAAAGTTCCATGAGGCAAAAGTGAATAACCTCCCTACTGTTGAAGTTTGGGGTTCAGGATCTCCCCTACGTGAATTTATGTTTGTAGATGATTTGGCTGAGGCTTGTTATTACCTTATGCATAATTATGATGGAAAACAGTTTGTGAATGTAGGCACTGGAGTAGATTTAAGCATTAAGGAATTAGCCGAAACCATTAAAGATGTAGTTGGTTTTGAAGGTGAATTGGTTTGGGATAGCTCTAAACCTGATGGTACTCCAAGAAAACTAATGGATGTATCGAAACTTCATGAAGTAGGATGGAAACATCAAGTGGATTTGAAAGAAGGGATTGAGTTGACTTATGCAGATTTTAAGGAGCATTATTCAGAGCTTGCAGAACGTTAAGCATTAAAGATTAATAATAGTTTTATTTAATTTCTACTATTTAATCCAATTTATTAAGTAATTATTAATGTAAACTTAAAACAAAAGCCTAGGATTTAAGTCTTAGGCTTTTTGTTTATAAACATTAATCCTAATATTTAGGTTATCTTAAAATTATTTTCAATTTTTGTTGAGATTTTAAAAATCCAATGAATTAATTAACATTTTATTCTTTAAATACCCGTTACTATAAAATTATTTCAACTGTCGTATGTTAAGAATAGCACTAACGTTTCTGACCTCTTTAAGTATTGCATTGATCGCTGTTCCTGAAGTTAGAAAGGTAATTATTAAGAATAATGTATTTGATCTCCCTGGAGGACGTAAAGTACATACAGACCTCATCCCGAGTATGGGTGGTGTGGGTATTTTCCTAGCTTTTTTCCTTTCGACCTGTTTATGGTTACCTAAAGAAGGAATGTACGATCTCAACTTCCTATTTTTCGGGTTAATGCTCGTTTTTTTTATGGGTGTTAGAGATGATATGCTGGCGATGAGTCCAAGAAATAAGTTGATTATCCAATTAATGGCTGCCTCCACAGTTGTTGTATTTGGAGACATTCACATTGAATCATTATATACATTATACCCTGATATTCAACTCCCCATTGGTATTAGTTATGCCTTAAGTGTATTTGTGATCATTGCACTCACTAATGCTTTCAATTTAATTGATGGTATTAATGGTCTATCAGGAGTTATTGCAGCTCTAATTACTTTTATATTAGGTATTTGGTTCTTTCTTGTAGGAGAACAACTTTACTCAATCATGATGATAGCGATGGCAGGTGGTTGCATTGGTTTTCTCTATTACAATTGGGGAAAAGCAAGTATCTTCATGGGAGATACAGGAGCATTAGTTTTAGGGTTCTTTATATCAAGTTCATTAATACTATTTGTGAATGTAGATCACCACTTACCAAGTGATCACGCTTACAAAATCACTGCTCCAATCAGTTGTGCAATTGCATTATTTATTTACCCATTCATAGATACATTACGTATCTTCACTATTCGAATATTGAATGGTAGATCTCCATTTAGTCCTGATAAAAAACATATACACCATATATTAATAAGAACAGGTATCACTCATGCATTAGCAAGTACCTTTATTCTTGTTTTCAATGTCGTTTTTATTACATCTGTATTTATTACTAGTTTCTTTATGAACGACTTGATGCTCCTAACTTGTATCTTCACATCATTATACTTCGTCCCACTCATCTTAAAACTGCGTGTCAACTACTTTAGACACCATAAAGAAGGGAAGTTGTTGAAATTGAAGGCGAAGAAACAGAGGATGACGAAGAGTGAGTTTGTGGTGGAGAGGAAAGCGTAGGGGCGAAGTTAACGCTCGTTTTTTAAGTAATAGGTAATAAGTAATAGGGAAGCTTAGAGAGGTGGCCTTGGCCCCTCGATACACGGATTATTAGTGAGGAATTAGGAACTAGGAGTTAGGAGTTTCTGGCTTTGATAAAACCGTTACATCTCCGTCTTCAACGAGCCGGCCTTGGCCACTCGGTACACGGACCGCTTACACAGACTGCTTTTCATAGATCAATTGTAGAGGTTACTCCGGTTACTTTACATAGAGTATTAGTGAGCAGATAGGAGTTAGGAGTTGTTGGCTTCGTCAAACCTCATACAGTACAATGAAAAGACACAAAGAAATAAAAAAAGGCAACCATCAGGTTGCCTTTTCTATTTATGAGAAATATAGAGTTGGTTATATTCTTTATTATTACAACGCCTGCTTATTCAAAGACATCATTGTATAGTGATCTAATGAATAAGACGCTACATGATAGTAAGGCCCTTTTCTAGCAGCTTGTAGCGACTGTTTACACTTTAGTGGATCTTGCATACCATAGATATGTCCCATTAAAAGTGAGGCTTTTACAAACTCTTGTGGAGTGATATTGGTATCGCTCAACAATTCTAGGCCAGTATTGATTGCTTCTTCTCTTTTATTTAGTTTAAAAAGAGCTACAGTTTTGAAAAATAAAAGGCTACGTGTTCTTTTGAAGTTGACTAGTGCCTTGTTAGAATATTCTAAAGCTTCTTCGTATTTCTTTGAGCAAAGTAGAATGTCGATGAATTCGTTATAGGCGTGAAGGTAGATTTTATCGTTTCCTTGATAATCTTTAAGGCCTAATTCGAAATAATGAATTCCTTTGTGGTGGTTCTCTTGTTTGACGATGATATCTGCCAAAAGGATGTTGGCTTTGATATAGGTTTTGTCCACCTTCATCGCTATATGCAATAGATCTTTTGATCTTTCAAACTCGTAGATGTCTTCATAAGCTTTAGCTACAGAGAAATAGTAATCTGGCTTTAACTTGGCCACCAATGATTGATAGGGTCCCATGTTCGCCTCCTCTAAGATAGGCATTGCTCTATCGTAATCTTCCAATAAGTAGAACGCCAATCCTTTTTCGTATTTGTACTTTGCCAACTGTTGAGGTTTCGCATAGCTTGGATACATTCCAAGGATCTTATCGATCGTTAAGATGGCTTCCTGATTTTTACCGATTTTATTGGCAATTTTTGCATCAAGGAATAAGATATCTATGTCGTTTGGTGATAATTCTATACCTGCTTTAGTGTAGATACGGGCATCATCAAACATTTCTTTATCAAAGAAGAATTTAGTGGTTTCTAGACATAATTTGATCTTTTTGATAGGATCTTTCTCATGTTCTAACCACATGGATTTCACTTTCTTGTAATTATCGAAATCCTTTTGGTTTTCGTAGATACTCGAAAGACCAAGGTAAGCTGGGATATAGTTGTTATCCAACTCCAAAGCTCTATTCCAATCCTTTATTGCATTGGCACTATCCTTTGTTAAAAGGTAACACACTCCTTTCCAATAACGCACTTTCGCAGTGGAATCGGCAATAGAAATGGCCTGGGAATATTCTAAAATAGCGCGGTCATAATCCTTTGCTGCTCTAAATTTTTCAGCATTCTTAAAAAATAAGTCGACCGCATTCCTTTCTTGTGCAACAGCAAGTGAACACAAAAATGTGAAGAGTAATAGAAGAAGTTTACGCATAGGTAAGTAGATCTTAGAGTTTGTCATGTTTGCTAAAGGAATCTTACACGATTCCGCACCCAAGACAAATTTAGTAGTTATTATCGTTTATTTAAACTTGTTGATGTTCATTTACGTCTAATCGTTCCATTTAGTGACATAAATCTTCTTAAAATACAATTTATTCTTCTTATCTAACTCGTTTTTGTGCAATTTATGCTCTCTTTCGAAGGAAATCTGTATTTTATCTAGTCCTTTAGTAAGTGCAATGAGTTGTTTACTATCTCCCTGAATATCATTAATAGCAATAATTTTATCTCCTTCTGTAATTCCCGATTTTATATTTTCAACATCGGTAACTTTCCCATTTTGATCTATTTTAATTCCAAATTTAGTTTGAAGATCATTCTGCTCATTGTAATGAATATCTGATTTAAATCCTAAAACAGACAAAGCCTTTTTCACTTGATTTTCTAATGATTTCGTTCCATATATCACCTCCTCGAAATATTGGGTCAAATCCTCTCCAAATACTTCTTCTGCTACTTTTTGATAATCATTTGAGGTATATCCTTTTCCCTTCTTCCCAAAACGCGTCCACATCAAACGCATCACATCATCTAAAGATTTCTCTCCAGCAAATTTCTTTTTGATTTTTGCATCTAAGATTAAGGCCGCAATTGCCCCTTTAACATAAATTGATGTTTTACGTTGAGGAATACCCTTTTCATATCCATCTAACCATAACTCCAAAGAAGAGTCCGCCACTGACAAATGATGTCGACCTAAATTCTCAAAGTGACGGGTTAATAGTGTGTTTAACTCTTTGATGTATTGTTGGGTATCAAAAGCTTTTGAGCGGAATAAGATCTCATCCCCGAAGTAAGTCGTCACCCCTTCTGCTACATAACCAGTATCAAAATAAGCCTCTTGGAATAAATCATAGGGCATTAATTCTTTTGGACGAATCTGTTTGATATTCCATACATGAAACAGTTCATGACAGCTTACACCAAGTAGGTTATTGTAAAATACCTCAGAATGAAAATCTGAAGCAGGTCCTAAAGTAATTACAGTATTCTTATGGTGTTCTACCCCATGATAATGTTTAAAATCGGGTACCAAAATCAGATAATGAAACTCATCGTGAGGGAACTCTCCAAAGATATCTAATTGCACACGGGTAAATTTCTTAAAGTCATCCACCAATTTAGTCCAATCGGGCTGTACTTTACCGTGAATCCAAATATGGAAATTCACTTTATCCATCTCAAACTTTTTATGATGCATATGTCGCCCTAACATTAAAGGCGATTCTGTCCAATCTTCAAAGTTTTCAAAATGATACTTCCCTCCTTTTTTCTTCGCATTGGTCGCCACCTCAAAATCATTAGTATACTTGATCTTCAACTGAATTTCTTCCTCCTCTAATCCTTCAGGCAATAAACCACACCCAATACCATTGATCAACCAAAAATCATCGCTCACCCAAGTTCCTCCAGCATCTTTGTGTTGGGCATAATACTCAAAAGTCACGGTCAGATTATCCTCCTTCTCGGCACCAACCACCTTCCAAAGATTTCTACCCACAGTCATTACCTTCAATTCCTCTTTCCCTCTATACGCTTTCATCCCACGAATATTTTTCGCAAAATTCTGCACCTGATACCGGCCTGGACGCCATAGAGGTAACTTTAATAAGTTCGAGTCTTTTACGGTGTAAGAAACTTTTATTTTTAAGAAATGGAGGTTTTGGGAGATGGTGTAGTTCATGGTGGTGGAGAATTTTTTGGAATTAAAAATGAAAAGTTAAAAATGAAAAACGTGAAATGTTAGGTAGTTTTTGTAAAGGTATGTGTATGAATTATATATCGTGGGGACGTTGCAGTGCAACATCCATACAAAAAATGTACACGTACCATTCAACTAACTACGTTTTTCATTCTTAACTTTTAATTTATTTCAAGCTTTTAATTATTTTGTAAAAGCGATCTATTTGAAATATAAACTAGAGGACGTTGCAGTGCAACGTCCGTACGAAAAATGAACACGTACTATTTAACTAACTACGTTTTTCATTTTTAACTTTTAACTTTTCATTTTTTTTACTTTAGCAAAATCGCGGCTTCTTTCGCAAAATACGTAAGAATCGCCGACGCTCCTGCACGCTTAAACGAAAGCAACATTTCCATCATGGCTTTATCGTTTTCTAGCCAACCGTTTTGTGCAGCTGCCTTAAGCATAGCATATTCACCAGATACGTTGTAGGCTGTGATCGGGATATCGAAGTTTTCTGATAATGTTTTGATGACGTCTAAGTATGGCATTCCTGGCTTTACCATCAAGAAGTCAGCTCCTTCTACAAAATCTAATTCGGCTTCGATAAGGGCTTCTTTGACGTTGGCAGGATCCATTTGGTAAGTCTTTTTATCACCAAATTTTGGTGCTGAATCTAGGGCATCTCTAAATGGACCGTAGAATGCTGAGGCATATTTAGCAGAGTAAGACATGATAGATACATTAGTGTAACCGGCATCATCTAGTACTTCTCTGATGTAGCCAATACGTCCGTCCATCATATCGGATGGTCCGATGATGTCTGCTCCTGCTTCTGCTTGTGCTAAAGCCATTTTACCTAGCACTTCTAATGTTTCGTCGTTAAGGATTTCACCATCCCGTACGATACCATCGTGACCATCTGAACTGTATGGGTCCATGGCAACATCGGTCATTAGTATAGCTTCAGGGTATTTTGCTTTGATAGTACGTAGTGCTACTTGATATAATCCCTCAGGATTATGGCCTTCTGTGGCTGTGCTGTCTTTTTTGTCCTCGCTTACACTTGGGAATAGGCAGAATGTTTTGATACCAAGATCAAGACACTCTCCAATTTCTTCTACCAACAAGTCTACAGTGTATCTATAGATGCCTGGCATAGATGCAATTTCTTCTTTTTTATTTTCGCCTTCAATCATGAAAAGAGGGAAGATAAAATCATTTACGGTCACTTGGTTTTCCTGTACCATGGCACGGATAACCGCCGATTTTCTATTTCTACGTGGTCTTCTAGTCAGCATAAAATATATTTATTGTTTCGGTCGAAGTTATTGTTTCAATATCTAAAATTCAAGAGTAATAAATCCTCTTTACACGTTAATATCCTTATCATTTGTTAATATCTTCGCTCAACTCCTATTAATATACGTTTATAAATATATAACTTTCAATAAGTTAACAAACACATGAATTAAGGACGAACGATTCTATAAATAAATTATAATAATTACAAACTTCAAATATCATTATCATGAAAAAATTCTTATTAATAGCCATCCCAGCTGCTTTATTGGTTTTGGATTACATGATTATCCAATCTGTAGTACATGCAGACAACACATCTAGTCAGATTTTAGCAGCAGCTGCTTTAATTATTATGGTAACAGCTACAATTAGCTCATACCCTTTGATTAAGCATGCGGAGTAAGGGTTGTACCTTACATTATTGTATATCCCTATGGACTTAGTAATTCATAGGGATTTTTTTGTGACTTTTTACTTATGAGAGTGTATACCAGACATACCATATCTAGGAGGGCATATACTAATAGTACCATAATTCTTGAGGCATCCATATCCGGAGGGGTTACACGAGCTATTAGATTGATATCAACTTAGCTTTCTCTTTTGGATATTTCTTGATCAACCTCTTTTATAAGATTTGGTAAATGGTTTATTATAATATTCCAAATGATAAAATCATCAACAAAATCACAACCATGTATTACCCAGTTTCTTGTATCTACAATTTTCCAAGCATTACTTATTGGGAAATTAGGGTCTATTTTTAATATTCTGTATGTAGCTTCTCCTATAATTTCAATTTCTCTCTCGATAGCACGTCTTAAAAGGCGATTCTTTTGATATTCATTAAAATCTCTTTTACCATCCAAATAATCAAATATTGCCTCAATAGAATCTTTAATATCAAAAAGTGATTTTAGAAGATTATTTTTCATAAACGAGTTGTTTTGTTTCTTCTAATTCCTTTTTTAGATATGGGTTTTTAATACTCTGTTCAGTAATCAAATCAATTTCTCTTTTAAAGATGTTTTTTAGTTGTTCTTTTAAAGTGTAATAGCTATCAGCATATTTTTCAAAGCCAACTTTTGAGTCAATCTTTACAAGAAAATCAATATCACTATTATGGCTGAAATTTTTAGTCAATACGGATCCAAACACATGTAGCTTGAGTATTGCAGACTCCTACATATATTAATTATTTGACTTTCATAGGGTTTTAAATGATCCATAAGCAACTTTTTTTACAAAATATATAAATTAATTCGGTAAAATCAACTAAATAACTTATTCACAAAGCTCTAAATCTACTTACCTTTTACAATGATTGAAGAATCCCATCCCCCACACAATACCTCACCGATCTCCAAAAGTTACCCCACTTTTCCATATCACAAATCAATTCCTTTCTGGAGTAGTCATTTAGTTTAAACTCCCCTTCTGTTTTGGCCTCTAGCTTTTGATACTGATCCAAACACACTAAACATCTAGAAAATACACCTAAGGAATACATCAAGAAGAACTTATGTTTTGAAGATGTACTATAAGGTAAATCAAATAATAAGGTTTGGAAGCTGGAGATGAATTGAAGATAGATTTCTCTTACTTTTTTGATTGAATTTGTGGAGGTCAATAAAGTTTGTACTTGATTTTCTCTGTCTTTGTAGACATCAAAAATATCATTACTAAATTGGGTTATTCCTCCTAATAAATACAAGGCTTTTTCTTCCTCTTTGGTCATTTGATGTTGAAACGCAGCTCTGAAATATAAGAACGAACTCCCTCCTTTATATATAGTTAGCTCTATCAATTGATCCCATGAGAGTGTTCCTTTTTCCTGCTGAAGACTATCTGTTTGTGCCTGATTTACGTCGTCCATTAATGTTAATAAGGTATCGAAATCTTTGTTGTATTTGACGCTTTCTTTATATAACTCTATCCCTAGTTTTTCAGCATCATTTTGTGTTTTGAATTCGTTTGTTTGAACATAAAATGACTTCATTCTTTCTTGAGTCATTCCATATTCATCAAAATAATCATCGATTAAACCTGTGATAGCTGCTTGAAAAGTACTCGTATACCTTTCTTGGTAAGTAATTTTTTGATTACGTAATAGTGCTATTGATTCACCAAAGATACCTGTGACTGCCAAACCATAATAATGGGTAATTTTCTTAAAGTCTTTAGAGGTTAACGTTCCATCATTCTTATCATATTTCTGGAGGAAAGGACGGATATACCTTTTTATGAATTGTTTCTGTTTGATTAAACCAACAATCAATAGATAAATAATATACGGTAAAGCAATCACATTTTGTAAAATGCTCCATCTACTTTTCTGGCTCTGGAGGTTGTTCTGAGGCTGCATCGTTGATGCCTGGCTCGTCGTCTTCTTTATCGTCTTTCTGAGGTTGCTGAACACTTTTCGGTTTTTCTTCGTCTTTCATCAATTCGAATGGCGGAGTGGTAATTTCGTTATCTTCCCGATTGGCTCTATAATGAGGCGACATAATTTCCACTCCCTCTCGACTAAATACATCTTGAATATTCTGATGCAATCGAGAGTAAATTCTACCCAATTTCTCGGGCTGCTTAGTATACGCATTTAATTGATAAGATACGTAGTAATCGTCTAAAGATGTTTGCAAAACGAAAGGAATTTCTCCTGCAATCAATCCATCGGTCATCTCCGCGGATTCTTTCAGCATTTCGTGAACTTTACGCCAAGGCACATCGTAACCAATCGTTACCGTGGTATGGATAATTAATTTGTACCTATTAATCGGTTGAGAATAATTGATGGTTTGAGAATCAGATATTTTACTATTGGGCAAGGTGATGATTTCATTTTTTGGTGATCTCAAACGCGTTACAAACATGGAGCGTTCCACCACCTCTCCCATTACATCACCTACCTTGATCCAATCGCCAATTTTAAATCGCCTCATGTAAGTGATGACAATCCCTGAGATGGCGTTGGTAATGACTGAAGTGGAACCAATAGACAGCAGCACACCTACAAATACCGATATCCCTTTAAATTCGTTAGACTCTGCTCCTGGTAAAAGAGGAAAAATCATGATGACCATAAACGTGTACAATACAAAACGAATAATTTTCATGGTCGGCTGTACCCAATCGGGATAAAAACCGGGCACCTTTAAACGTTCTGTTCGTATCGCTTCTGCAAAGATTTTTATCAGTTCGATTAAATAATGGAAGAAGCCAATGATGATAAAGATCTTCAGTAAGTTGGGTAAGAAGGCGAAAGCTGATCTAAAAATATCTTTAATAGGGTCGATTACATACCCTAATAATTTATCTGATATATCTTGAAGAGGTGGAGAAAACTGACCAACAATCGGAAGGTATAAATAGATTAATGATAGAATAATGGAAAATCGGATAAAAAGCATGATATAACGGAGAAACCTCAATTGATTTTCTTCCGTTAGTATCCTCACATTTTTCACCCATATATTCTTGAACCAGTTTTTCTGAACGACTTTAGTTAAAGAGAATCGGTATATTCTATTGATCAATTTGATGAGAAATACCAAGACGATCAACCCTACAAGAGCATATATCCCTGCCTTTTTCCCCTGTCCATAAATTTTATCATGAACCGTTTTATTAATTTTTTGCTGACGTGTTTTGGCCAACTTCTCTCTAGACGTCCCCATTTTTAAGGCATCCAAAGAATCTATAGAGTGGATTACCCTACCATCAAAGACTAACTGATAATGATCTTCGAATTCGCTTAACTCTACTGTATCTAATGCAAAAAGGGAATGTTCTGTAATATTTCTGATAGTGTCGGCAATAGCATGTGCCCTTTTAAAGGCCGACATATGTCCTTTACTATGCACATAAAAGATGGTATCATTAAAAGGGATAACTGGCACTCCTTTATCAAAATTCTTCGGCAATGCTTTTTGATCCCCTTTCACAAGGGAATCTAAACGGTCAATTTGTGTTCTTAAGTAGTTTCTATATACAGAATCGGCAACAATTAAACTCTGGATTTCCTTATACACTTGTGTCTCCGTTTTTGAATTTTGGGCAAGTAAAGGAATGGTAGAAAGCAGAAATAGTATTGTGATGTAAGTTCTCATTATGGGTTTCAAAGGGTCTGTATCACAACAATTTAAAAAAAATTAGACACAAAAAAAACGTGATACTTTACGTACCACGTTCTTGTCACGAATAATTTATATAGATCAACTATACTAGATAGTGATTAATAATCGTTTCCGTATCCGCCGCCACGGTTGTAACCGCCGCCTTGGTTGTATCCACCGCCACGGTTGTATCCACCACCGCCACGGTTGAAGCCACCACCTCTTGAGTTTTGCTCTCTTGGTCTAGCCTCTTTTACTACGATTGTACGTTCGTCTAGTTCAGACTCGTTCAATTGGTTAATAGCGTTCATGCCTTCCTCTTGGTTTGGCATTTCTACGAAACCAAATCCTTTAGATCTGTTAGTTTCACGATCAATAATGATTTTAGCGGAAGCAACTTCACCAAAACCTTCGAACAAGTTTCTCAAAGTTTCTTCTTGAGTCTCGTAATTTAATTTTGCTACAAAGATATTCATCTTACAAATAATAAAAATAATAAAAACATGAGATGAAATATCAAAAGTGAGAACAATTAAAAAACCAGTCGGACTAACTTTTAAACTAAAAATCAAGTTTGTTATCAAATCTCTTCCGAAAGGTAAGCATAATAATTGGTAGAATAAACATTTTATTATAAAAGATCTTGTTTTAATGATTTTTTAATAATCGATTCATTTTCAAATGAGTATATTCTTATCAAAATGATGGTTTTAGCCTAAAACTGTTGGCTTCAAATAATTAGCATATCTGTATCTTGGTTCATGCTTATTATATTGAATCACACTTCATCTACTTACCTTGCTGTATTATACACCGATAGCCCTCGAGGGGCCAAAGCCGCCTCGTTGAAGACGGGGGTGTTGATGGTTTTATTTAGACGATATATTCGTATTGTAGATTAGTTATTACGACTCTCATCTTATTGATACATTTACGTCACCTATCGACCATGCTGTATTATACATCGATAGCCCTCGAGGGGCCAAGGCCGCCTCGTTGAAGACGGGGGTGTTGATGGTTTTATTTAGACGATATATTCGTATTGTAGATTAGTTATTATGACTCTCATCTTATTGATACATTTACGTCACCTATCGACCATGCTGTATTATACATCGATAGCTCTCGAGGGGCCAAGGCCACATCGTTGAAGACGGGGATGTGGATGGTTTTATTTAGACAATATATTCGTATTGTAGATTAGTTATTACGACTCTCATCTTATTGATACATTTACGTCACCTATCGACCATGCTGTATTATACATCGATAGTCCTCGAGGGGCCAAGGCCACATCGTTGAAGACGGTAGTGTTGATATTTTCATTTAGATTGAGAAGTTTCCATTTCCCTCTTACCTTTTACCTCTTACTTCAAAACCCTCCCCTGGAATAAATTCCCGGGCTTTCGATACACATATTCTATGTCATTTACCTATAAGCTAATTTAAATAAACCTTCAAATCATTCACCGCGTTCTCCAAGTCATTTTCAAGTTGGGGTATATTACAATGTTGATTTAGGATAGATTTTTCTTTAAGCATTATCAAAAGCAGTCGAAGATATTGTTTTTCGCCTCCATGATAGCCATCTAGCATTTCAAGATCGTTAGATTGATGTTTCGCCATGCTGGTAAAGTCATAACTTTCGAACCCCAATTGATCAAACATAGGTTGTATCCGAGGGAATATCTTTGAAATGTATGCATAGTTATAATCACACATTTCTTTATTTACCTTTTCGGCAAAAGGAGGAAGAATACCGATTACATGAATCTTATTTTCTTTACAAAACGTCAGAAAAGTATAAAGCTGGTTGTAGGCATCAAAATCAAGCTCAGTAGAATATTCAAAATTTTGATCACCTGCTTTGATCTTCTTGATGGTTTCTTCAAACTGAAAGTCATAGACTTCATAATCTTCATTTAGTAAATGATAAATTTGATAGCCGTAATATTTACTTCCATCATTTCTAAAGCCAGTATTATAAACGCTTGCGTTAATTCCTACTCTTTTTAATGGACCTTTATGTCTTAAGAACAACATATTTCTTTCCTCTGTAATATATCGCCATGCCTTAGATATATTATTCATTGTTGGAAAATAGATGAATTTACTTTCCCAATGAGGTTTTGATATATAATGGCTTGGAACTTTATTGGTATTGGGATTGAACATCCATTGATCTAAACCGATTATAAGTATTTTAGGTCTTTTCTCTTTTGGAATCTCTTTGATGAAAGGTAAAAAGTCCTTCATCTTTTGGATAGTGAAGCCCGCATTGTAAAAGGGAGAAGTAAACATTTCTTTTCTAAATTGAAGGACCCTTGAAGAACCCAATGCCATCACTTCATTTTTCGGCCTTTTGATAATCGATTGCCATTTCAGGTATTTATAATTCTCTTCATTCATTCCATAACCTATTAGATAAGGTTCATCGCTTTTAATGTACTTATCTACATTCACAAAAGCTTCTTTTGTGACGATTAAAAGAACGAATGCAGGCAGAAAAAATAATAGAGATAGGCCTACAAAAATGCTACTACGTATTAAGTATTTTTTCATAGGTTAGAACTGAAAATAAATAAATGGCTGTTCCTCTCCGCTAAATAAGAAGATGAAAACGAGTAGACCGTAATAAAAACCAAACCGAATAATTCTCGGCCATTTCACTCCAAATTTTTCTAGAGTGTGACGTTTTTCTCTATTTACCCATTCCATTATCAAAAAGAACATAAGAATGGTTAGTAACCTTTTATAAGGTATGGATGCAACATCAAATTGATCTAAAGACAAGAAAAATGACCAATCTATGGAGAACATCCCTATTAAATAGTCAATGGCTTGAGGTAGTGTTTCTGCTCTAAAAAAGACCCATGCTATCAATGTTAAAAGAAACGTAGAAGCAATTTGATAGACTTCTTTTACAGAAGGAATGACTTTCCCTTGAGCTACAATATCCAAATGATTTCTATTCTTATTCGTGATGAGTAGCGGTAAGAAAAACAATGCATTTAAGGCTCCCCAAACGATAAAGTTCCAAGAAGCTCCATGCCAAAAACCACTTACAATAAATATGATAAAGATATTTCTAATTTTCTGACTCGTCCCCCCTCTACTACCTCCTAAAGGGATATATAAATAGTCTCGAAACCAACTTGACAGACTGATGTGCCACCTCCTCCAAAATTCTGCTATATCTCTGGAGAAGTAGGGAGTCGCAAAGTTTTGCATCAACTCAAAACCAAATAATCTTGATAACCCAATGGCAATATCAGAATATCCCGAAAAGTCACCGTATATCTGAAAAGCGAAGAATATCACTCCCAACCAAAGGGCAGATGCACTAAAATCTTGATAATTACTAAACATCAAATTGGCATATTCCGCACAATTATCAGCTATCACCACCTTTTTGAATAGGCCCCATAAAACCTGTCGCATTCCATCGGTCGATTTATCATAGGAAAAAGATCTGCGTTTCTGAAACTGGGGTAGTAAGTGATTGGCTCTTTCAATAGGCCCTGCCACCAATTGTGGGAAAAAGCTGACATATGCCATGAAAGACACAAAATCTCGGGTAGGCTTAATCTTCTCTTTGTATACATCAAGGGAGTAACTTAATGTTTGGAAAGTATAAAAACTGATACCAACAGGTAAAATAATATCTAAAAAAAGGGGATCAGAAGGCGTTTGCCCAATAAATGTGATAGCCTCAGAAAATGATTTTGAAAAGAAATTAAAGTACTTGAAGAAACCTAAAACCCCTAGATTCACACCTAAACTAAGGTACAACCAATTTCGCTTCTCTTTCTTTGATGTTGCCTCCCCTATTTTTTTACCGATGATAAAATCTGATACGGTACTTAAAAAAATTAGACTTAAAAACCGCACATCCCACCAACCATAGAAGACATAACTACTCAACACCAAAAATATATTCTGATGTTTAATGTTCTTCTGAAAGACAAACCAATACAAGAAAAACACTATAGGAATGAATATGGCAAATTCCAGTGAGTTAAAAAGCATTTTTATGGAGACAGTTCTAGCCTAACTTTAACACAAAAAAAATACCCTATTGGTTCGAGGGTATTGAAAGTGTGATATTGTAACTGTAAAAAAGGATATAATTATTATGAAAATAGCGATGAATGAAAAACTACAACTGATTGAACAAAAATACCTACGACAGAATAAACTAAAAGCCCGCGACTGAAGATCGTGGGCTGGTGATAGGTTGTTTTTGACAAAACTAAAGTGTTATCAAAAATAGGTTATAGGATATAACAACCAATAATTAATTTCTTACCTCAATGGGTTTTGGTTTTTTATTATCGTCTATACTTACATAAACAAACATACCTTCTGTTACTACATAATTGGATAGATCATTATGTCCTTTCAACAAAGGTTTCGCCCATACTTCTAAGTGAATTTTCATCGAGGTTTTCCCCAATTTCACTACTTCTCCATAAATACAAACAGCATCGCCTACAGCCACAGGTTTATGGAAAGTCATACCATCCACAGCCACTGTTACAGTTCTACCCATAGCTGTTTCCTTCGCTAGAATTCCTCCAGCAATATCCATCTGAGACATGATCCAACCACCAAAAATATCTCCATTGGCATTGGTGTCTGCAGGCATAGCAAGTGTTCTTAGGAGCAAATCTCCTTTAGGTGTTTGTTGTTCCATAGTATTAAAGTGTGAGTTTTTATCGCACGTGTGTTTGACAAATATACGAATTTTTAATAAATGTTAATTGAAATGAAAAATTAAAAGTTAAAAATGAAAAACGTAGTTAGTGGGATATATCTCTTTTCTTATCTTATTCTTCGAGCACCCACTCAATATTAATAATTAAAGACAAATACGCAGTTCGTTGTGCTTATAGTAGTTGGGCACTCAATACGTTGTGCTCCCAGTACTTAAACGAGGGGCCAAGGCCACCTCATTGGAGACTGAGTTATTTATTACTTATATGTAAGATTATAGATTTTTGATATTTACCACTATTGCCTCAAAAGCCACAGACGGGCATACTCAAAACTATCGACCTACATCATAATATCTAATATGTATAAACCAATTAGCTACTCCGTCTTCAACGATGGTGGCCTTGGCCCCTCGTTACACGGACCGGATACACAGACTATTAGTGAGGAGATAGGAATTAGAAGTTAGGAGTTTGAGTATTGAAGACCCTACTACATCTCCGCTTTCAACAAATTGTGGCCTTAGCCCCTCGTTGCTACAGACCGGATACATAGACTACATACACAGACTATCGGTGAGGAGATAGGAATTAGGAACTAGGAATTAGGAGTTGAGGGGCAAAATAATACATTGGAATAGCCACAAAAAAATGGCAACATCATCGCTGACATTGCCATTATATATAGAACTAATTTAATAAAAGAATTAGCCCTTAGTTATTCCTTATAAGTTATTAGTTAAAAAACGAGCGTAAAATCAGAAAACTCCTAATTCCTAACTCCTCCCTCCTAACTTAAATTACATTCTTTCCGGTGACTGCACCCCAATCAACGCCAATGCATTGTTAATTGCTTTCGCCGATTGTGCAGATAATGCAATTCTAAAGGCTTTCTTTGCACTGTCTTCTTCGTTGAAGATTGGCGATTCTGAGTACACTTTAGAGTATTGTTTTGCTACATCAAATGCGTAGTTTGCAATAATTGATGGAGCGTAGGCATCAGCTGCTTCGGTGATCTTGTCGTTCATTTTACCAAGAAGAGCTACTAGATCTGATTCAGCGTTTGATAACTCAGAAAGACCATCAAAAGCTGATGTTGAGTAATCGATACCGTCTTTATCTGCTCTACGTAATAACGCTTGGATTTTCGCGTGGTTGTATTGGATATATACACCTGTGTCTCCTTGGAAATCAATTGATTCTTGAGGATTGAAAAGCATTGTTTTCTTAGGATCTACTTTCAATAAGTAGTATTTCAATGCACCTAAGGCCAATTGCTTGAACAATACTTTGGCTTCATCATCAGAGAATCCGTCGATTTTACCTGATTCTTTTGTACGTTCTTCGGCAGTATCAATCATTTCTTGGATCAAATCGTCTGCATCTACAACAGTACCTTCTCTTGATTTCATCTTACCTTCTGGCAATTCGACCATACCGTAAGACAAGTGATAGATACCATCAGCATACGATCTACCTAGATGCTTCATGATTGCTTTCAGTACTTTGAAGTGGTAATCTTGCTCGTTTCCTACTACATATACTGATTTATTCATTCCGAAATCTTTGTATTTTAGGTCGGCAGTACCCATATCTTGTGTCATATACACCGCAGTACCGTCACCTCTCAATACCAATTTTTCGTCTAATTTCTCTTTCTTCAAATCGATCCAAACAGAATCGTTTTCTTTCTTAAAGAATACGCCACTGTCCAAACCTTCTTGAACGATATCTTTACCTAAAAGGTAAGTTTGAGACTCGTAATATACATTATCGAACTCCACTCCCATCATTTTGTAAGACTGAGCGAATCCATCGTATACCCAACCGTTCATCTTCTCCCAAAGTGCAACAGTTTCTTCGTCACCTGCTTCCCACTTACGAAGCATTTCTTGTGCTTCTAATAGTAAAGGAGCATTTTTCTCAGCATACTCTAATAATGCTTTGATGTCTTTAATCTGAACTTTCTCCTCATCAGTTAAAGGAATTTTGTTCTTTTTAGAGGCACCCTTCGCTTCGATAGACTTTTTCAATGTTTTCACATCTTCTACACCTGCCAAAGAAGCATAATCAGCTTGTTTTTCTGAAATCAATTGAGCGATTTCTTGCTTGTAGGCTTTATCGAAAGCAACGTAGTAGTTACCTACCAATTTATCACCTTTCAAAGTCGCAGAAGGCTCCTCTCCGTTACCGAATTTCACATAAGCCAACATCGACTTACAAATGTGAATACCTCTATCGTTTACTAAGTTCACTTTCTGAACATCGTAACCGGCAGCATCTAAGATTAAAGATACCGAGTGACCCAAGAAGTTGTTTCTCAAGTGACCCAAGTGCAATGGTTTGTTGGTGTTTGGCGATGAATATTCCACCATCACTTTCTCACCATTACGAGCTACCCTACCATAATTTTCATCAGCTACTAATTGTGCCAAAGAAGACACCCAAACTGAGTCAGAAATAACTAAGTTCAAGAATCCTTTCACGATATTGAAATCAGCTACAGCATCTACATTTTCTTTCAAATAATTACCGATAGCCTCTCCAATTTCTACAGGATTTTTACCTAACTGCTTTGTCAAACCAAAAGTGACAAACGTAAGTGATCCTTCAAATTCTTTTTTTGTAGGTTGAAGTGCAATGCGTGAAGCTTCTAATTCTACTCCGTAAAGTGATTTTACCGCTTCTGCAATACCATTTATGATAAGTTGCTCCATTCTAAATTTTGATAAATATATTCTTGTCCAATCGACAACCTGCAAAAATAAAAATAATGAGGGAAGTTTTTAATTTCTGATGCCTATTTTCGACATTTCCCTATTTAATATATATCAATTTTACTTTCAACTTACATCTTTCTCCTATCTTTGCAGCATGACAAAAGTAAGTATCATCACCATTTCTTGGAATTGTGCCGACGAAATCGAAAAGACATTACAAAGCGTGGTAGCACAAGATTTTGAGGATAAAGAGTATGTTGTTGTCGATGGAAATTCGAAAGACAATACCCTCTCTATCATCAATAAGTATAAAAATGATATTGTAATTTTGGTATCAGAACCTGATAAAGGAATATACGACGCCATGAACAAGGGTACTCAATTGGCTTCGGGAGAGTATGTGATATTCATGAATGCAGGTGATCAGTTTTATGATCCTCAAACATTATCCCACTTCTTCGAAAAAGTAACCGATCAACCCGACTTAGTCTACGGTGATCATGAAGTGGTCTACGATCATTTTGTGAAAATCAAAAAAGGTGGAAAACCAGAAGACCTCTGGAAAGGCATGATTTGCAGTCACCAAGCAATATTCGTAAAAAGACAATTGCTACTCGACCATCCTTTCGATTGGAACAACTGGAAAATCTCTGCCGATTTCCATTTCATTTACAATCGATTTATCGATGGGTGTTCTTTCCAACATATCCCCATTAATGTGGCCAAATATGCTTCTGGTGGATTAAGTGAAACAAGTTCAGTCCCTAGTAAATTGGAAACTTGGGCCATCGTTAAAGAACATAATTCATCTCCGGAAGTTGATGCATTCTACTCCAAACTAATTCGCTATGAAAAACTAGTGAATATTCCGAGGAAGCTTTTGGGTCCGAAGGCGTTTGAGGTGATGATGAAGGTGAAGAATAAAGTGATGGGGAAGGAAGTTAGGTAGCAGGTAGCAAAGTTAACGCTCGTTTTTAAGTAAGAAGTAATAGGGAATAACTAAGGAAAGCTACTTCGTTTATAATGAATCCGTATCGAAAGCCCAGGAATTTATTCCTGTGGAGGCTTTGAAGGTAAGAAGTAAAAGGTAAGAGGGAAGGTGAAGTCTCTAAAGCTACCATAGATCTTTGGGACATCCTTGTCTTCTACGAGGTGGCCTTGGCCCCTCGGTACACGGACCGGATTCTCAGATTGGATACACAGACCTGTTCACGAACCATCAGAGTGATACACTTTCTAGAGTGTTGAGAAATGGTTCATAAATCAGTCAGCTACATCCCCGTCTCCAACGAGGTGGCCTTGGCCCCTCGAAGACTATCAGACTACAATATAGTACGGGACATATTAGTATTTACATAGTATAGAGATATGCAGAAGATATATATAAAGAAAAACAAACTAAAGGCGTTGGATAATCGTCACCCTTGGATTTATTCTGGGGCGGTGGCGAAGATGCCGGAGTCTTTGGAGGATGGCGAAATTGTTGAGATCGCTGTCGGAGAGAAATTATTAGGATATGGGTTTTATGCTCCCGGTAATCAGATTGTTTGTCGTGTATTTGAATATACTAGACGAACAATGGAGGTGTTGACTCAGGAATATTGGAACGAAAAAATTGCTTCGGCTTATGCTTTAAGAAAGTCGCATGTGATCACCGAGGAGACGAACTGTTTCCGATTGATTCATGGTGAGGGTGATTTCTTCCCAGGCTTAATTGCTGATGTTTATAACGATTTAGTCTCTATCCAGATTTTGATTAAAGGGGTTGATAAAATTGCTCCTATGATTGTGAAAGCAATTCAAAATTTAGGATTTGAACGTATCTACAATAAATCGAAAGAAATTTCTAAACGTTTAGAGAATGTTGAAACACCAAAAGGATGGCTAACAGAAAAGCAAGGTTCTCCTAAGGTGGAAGTTCTTGAAAATGGTGTGAAGTTCTGGGTGGATGTTGAAACTGGTCAGAAAACAGGATTCTTCTTGGATCAGCGTGATGCACGTTCATTGGTAGGTCAGTATTCTAAAGACAAAAAAGTATTGAATACTTTCTCTTATAGTGGTGGTTTTTCGATGTATGCCTTAAAAGCGGGGGCTACATTGGTTCACTCAGTGGATGCCTCTCAGTCGGCTATCGATTTATGTGATGAAAACGCAGAACTAAACGGTTTCAATAACGGTGAACATACCGGATATTGTGCCGATGTATTCGATCACCTGAATGCTATGGAAAGTAACGATTACGATGTAGTAATTCTAGACCCTCCAGCATTCGCCAAATCGTCTAAAGTATTAACTAAGGCAGCAAGAGGTTACAAACAACTGAACCTTAAAGCCTTCAGAAAAATCAAGAAAGGAGGAATTCTATTCACTTTCTCATGTTCACAAGTAGTCGATAAAGTACTGTTTAGAAAAATTGTATTCCAAGCAGCTGCAGAAGCACATAGAAATGTGAGAATCCTTCATCAAACATCACAGCCTAACTGTCACCCGATTAACATATTCTATCCTGAGAATGAATATCTTAAAGGATTGGTGCTTTATGTAGAATAGGATATAGCAGGTAGCAGGTGCAAAGTTAACGCTCGTTTTTAAGTAAGAGGTAAGAGGGAAGAAGTAAAACTGGCGCAGATGTTAAGCGATAGCGACATTTGTGCCCATAAACTTTAGAGGTCTCCCGACCTCGGTTTTTAACTAAGGAACTAAGGAACTAAGGAAAGTTACTTGATGGATGATGAAATCTATCAAAAGCCAAGGATTTCAAACCTGGGGATATTTATTATTGAAAAGCGGTTTTGCACATAGTCCTGTCCATAACCCATATTATATGATTTAAAATTATATAATATGGGTTATAAATAAATACCTCCACAATTCCCCTACCGCTCTTCACTCTTCCCTTTTCACTATTCACTTTAAAAATCTTCGATTTTTAACCATGCAAACTACATTTAATATCGACTTCCCCTTCGAATCTTGGAGGAACATTTATGAACAATATGCAGACGAAAGTTGTGATTACAACTTTAAAGAATATAGAGTTTCTCGCATAGATTGTGATTATTGGTTTTCCATCATTTTTGAGAAAATAAGATGCACTTTTGTGGCTAAAGATTTAGAGCATCACAGAAATTCCAATAAAGGAGCTATAAGTGAGAAGGTATTTGAAATCTGGATGGAAGCACCAGAACCCCTATTCACTTTTAACCTTAGACCCAAACTATCTTTTATCCAATTTATCAATAAACTGATTGGTAGAGATATTGATATTTCTAACCTCCAATTAGGAAGGAAGTATCAATTAAGTGGTAAAAAGAAGTATGTAAAACCATTAATTCCTTTCTTGGAATTTGTGGCAGATCATCCTGCTGAAATTAATATCACCAACGATTATATCGATCCTGATACCGTAAAACATTACTTGATTATTTCTTTTGATGAGTGGTTGACCGATGAGAAAGAAATAATAAAAATGACAAATCATATGAAGGACCTATTTATAGCATACGAAAAACTGCGTTTTTCTAGAGAATAGTGATGAGGGAAGAGTGAAGAGCGGTTTTGCACATAGTGTTTTTTATAACCCTTATTTTATTATTTAAATTGTAAAATATGGGTTATAAATAAATATCTCCACAATTCCCCCATCGCTCTTCACTCTTCCCTATTCACTCTTCACTTTAAAAAGCACCGCTTTTTAAATCTTTCTTAATTCTTTACAGTGAATTCTTATTCATACAAGATTAATGTTTAATTTTATCCACTTATTTTTTGATGGCAAATTATTGCTATCTTTATTACTATAATCAGCATTAGTATTGCGTGGCAACGCTAGATAATGATACTTTCAGACACACAAATATTAAAAGAAATTGAGGAGGGCAATATTCTTATTGAACCTTTTGATCCAGATGCCTTAGGAACTAATTCCTACGATGTACATTTAGGGCGTCACCTTGCTGTATATAAAGATGAGGTTTTGGATGCGAAAGCACATAATGATATTGAAACTTTTGAAATCCCAGATGAGGGATTTGTTTTATATCCTGGTAAAATATATTTGGGAGTCACCAAAGAATATACAGAAACTCTAGAGCATGTCGCTTTTCTAGAGGGATTGTCTAGTGTTGGACGTTTGGGCATTAGCATCAATGCGAACTCAAGAGCTGGAGATGTTGGTTTTTGCAATACTTGGACCTTAGAAATCAGTGTTGCTCAACCCGTCAAGATTTACAAAAATATGCCCATTGGTCAGCTATTCTATTTTAAGGTAGATGGCGACATCCGTAATTATTATCATATAAAGAAAGATGCAAAATACCTCAACAGAAGTATGAAACCTGTGGAGTCTATGATGCATAAAAATAAATTCTAAAAATGAAATACCTACCTTATTACCTACTCTTATTCTTATTACTTGGTTTTTCATCATGTGATAAACATAAAGAAAATTTTGATGTTCCTGGAACAGGTCAGATTACGCTTAAATTTAATCTTTTACACGACCTCTTAGGGAATCAAATTCCTTTAAATTACAATACACCTTATCAAAACGCCTTAAATCAAACCTATCTTTTCGATGATTTTAGAATGTATATATCTAATGTCACATTAAGAGATACAACAGGCACGCATTACTATAAAGTACCCAATAGCTATCATTTAATCGAAATGATTGATAATGCGGATACTTCTATAGTCATTAAGGATCTACCGAATAGCAATTTTACCGAAATCAATTTCTCTGTTGGTGTTGATAATGATGCCAATTATAGTACTGACCAAGTAGGCGATTTAGATCCTGCTAATGGAATGGCTTGGGATTGGAACACAGGATATAAGTTTGTTTATTTAAATGGATTGAGAATATTACCTGATTCCTCCACTCGTGGATTGGTATATCACATCGGTGGTGATGCCAATTACAGAACCGTTCGATTTACTCAAAAAGATATCAACTTAAATCAAAATAATAATTTAACCATAGAATTTGATGTTCATGTAGATTATGTCTTTGGCAATAAAAATCTAGCAGAACAACCTAATCCTGATGTGGGACCCGTTAATCATTATATCGATTTAAATGATGATTCGACAAACGATACCATGTTTGGTCCGAATACTCAAAAAATAGCTGATAACTATGAACAAATGTTCGAATGGAAAGAAATTACTGTAGATTAATCGCCTTAGGTTTTCTAGTTATTTTAGGAGCTTGTGGGTCCTCTCAAGAAGAGGATACACAAGCTTCTATCATTTCATACGAAAACATCCCTGCCCCGAAAAGAAACTTAATGACCGATGAGCGAGTAGCTTTAGGCAAAATGCTTTTTCACGATAAAAGCTTATCTGGAAATGGAAAAGTAGCTTGTGTAGATTGTCATGAACAACATTATGCCTTTGGAGAAAACATGGCTTTAAGTACCAACGGCATTACCCAAGAACCCCTCCATAGAAATACCCCTCCACTCATTAACATTGCATGGGCTGAGGGTTGGTTTTGGGAAGGAGGTGCAAAAAACATTGAGTCATTAATGTTTGGTCCACTCACTCACCCGAATGAGATGGGAGCCAACTTAAAAGAAGTGGTAAAAGATATAAATGATCATCCAGAGTATCCTGTTCTTTTTCAAAAAGCCTATCAAATTAAAACCATTAAGAGTGCTCATATTGCTAGAGCTCTAGCCGCTTATTGTCGCTCACTTATAAGTAATCAAAGTAAATACGATCAATATTTAAACGGAGAAATCGATTTTAGCTATGATGAATTGCAGGGGATGAAAATCGTAGAAACCAGATGTGGCAGTTGTCACCCTGCTCCATTTTTCACCGATTTCAACTATCATAATATTGGCTTAGATAGCGTATTCTCTGATACCTTAGAGAACCTTTTTCAAGGGAGAGCTAGAATCACCTTAAAAGAAGAAGATATGGGAAAATATAAAACCCCTACTCTCAGAAATATATTTGCTTCTGCTCCATATACTCACGATGGGAGATTCGAAACGATTGATGAGGTATTTGATCATTATGAATCAGGTATACTTCCTCATAAAAGTCTTGCCCCTCAAATGCGTAATGACATAGATCTAAATGAAGAGGAAAGAGAACAAGTAAAGATCTTTTTAACCACTTTAATGGATTCTACTTATTTAGGTCTGAAACAATAAAGTCTATTTGATAAAGTCTTAAACTACTGTTTTTAAAATAGTTTTCAGGTGTTATTAGAACGTTCTAGGAACAAGAAATGAAAAAAGGTTTATCCCAATTATATTGAGATAAACCTTTTATATTTTTTATTGAACTCTAAATTATAGAGATGCGTGTGGTTCGTGATCCTCAGCAGCAACCTCAACAGTTAAAGCTTTTTCAGTTCTTTGACCTTCTTGATCTACTAAGAATAGAACAAAGTGGTAATCACCTTCTTCAACTGGACCTGTAACACCATCTTTTGTCCATGTTGTAGGAACATCCATGTGTACGTGTAAATGATGCTCGTTAGGGAAATCACCTGCCGCTGTTAAAGCATAGTTATAAGCACCTTTTGCTTCCGCTTCTTCTTGGCTAATTCCGAACCAGTAAGTATATTTTTGTGTCCACTGAACATGATCATCTGTATTTGCTACTCTTGCAGAATGTTCGTGACCTGCACCCCAGTGTACGTCTACTTGAGCATAGCTTAATGAAGTTCCTTTCAAATCAGCTTCAACAACTGCTTCTTCACCAGGTACGATGTGAGCATGATCCTCTTCTGATAAACGTGCGTGATCTCCGTGATCATGACCGTTTTCAACTACATAGTTTTCAATTGTTGGAGCAGGGTTATTCGATGAGTCATCATTGTTACAAGCGACAAGACCTAAAAACGCTAACGCTAGGATAGTGTATTTGATTTTCATATATATAAATAAATTAAGATTTTGCAATACAGTCGCAAGTTGGCAAGGGTTGACTATTTTTGCAACTTATTCGCATTAATTTTTTGACATTTTTGAATTTTTAAGGGAAATAATTTTACTCTTTTGTGTGCTTACAAATTTAATAAATTAAAAAGTAAAACTAAATTATTGGGTTTGATCCTTCCTTCTATTAATTTTGATCACATCACCCTAATTGTATTATCAATCATCTCAGAAAATTAAATGGCTAAGTTCAGGCAATACATTTCGAGTATTTATTTTTCCAATGGTCTAAGAATGACCTGGTGTATTGTTTTTCCATTAATTATAGGTGTTTACACCGATCATATTGCTGAAGCTATTAATTTAGCCATAGGTGCATTATGTGTAGGCTTATCCGATTCACCGGGTACTTGGCAAGAAAAAGCCAAGGGTCTTTTAGGTGGTACATTCATCAATCCTATTGCCGCAGTCTGTATGGCGATCATCATGCCCTACACTGTTTTCGCTGAGATCTACCTATTCTTTGCTGTGTTTGCATCTGCCATTATGAGTATTTTTGGCAACCGTGCAACCATGATTGGGAATAGTATTCTTGTAGCCGTTAGTTTAGGTGTTGGTTTTGGTTTGCCTTTAAGTAATATAGGTGTGATGGGAGTTTTCCTTTTTATAGGGGGGCTATGGTACACATTAAACTCTCTTTTGTTATGGCAAATTCGACCTTATGCAAGCATAGAGAAAATATTGGGAGAATCGTACATATTAATGTCCCAATACTTCGAAACAAAAGCCCAATTGTTCACTCAACCCAACAACAATTCATTACAAAATAAACTATTCACAATTCAAACTAAGATCGATCATCAACAAGAAGAAGTACGTACTTTATTACTTGGCCAACGTTCGGCATTGCAGGGTGCGACTCCTTTGGGTAGATCACTTATTTTAATGTTGAGGGCGTCAATTGATATTTTCGAGAAAGCCTCTGCTACTCATATCTCCTACTCAGAATTACATCAACATTTACATCAAACTGATCTTTTGGAGGATCTTCAAAAGACATTTTCTAAAATGGGACTCCAACTAAATACCCTAGGTCGTGCCATTATGAGTAGAAAAAAAGTGGCAGAAATGAAACGTCATTTTGAAGAACTGGAGGCACTACAGAAGAAGTTTGAAACTATTCGTGATCATCAGGAAAGAAACATACCGATTGATATTTTAGCAGAAGTGAAGAATATCATGAGGAACTTTAATCGAATAGATCGTACAATTTCTGAAGCTTCTACTTATACCGATCCTAAAAACAGTCAAAATATAGGTTTTACAGACGGATTGAATCTTCCCCTATTTAAAACTACTTTAGAAAAGGGGACATTTTCCGATCACCTCACCATAAAATCCATACATTTTAGACACGCTATCCGTATCAGTATTGCTATGGTAGCAGGAATGATTGTCGCCAAGTTTTTTGATTTAGACCGAGGATATTGGGTTTGGCTTTGTATATCTGTCATTCTCAAACCGTCTTTTGCGATTACAAAACAACGAATGTTAGCTCGAATTATCGGAACTATCCTAGGCATCATCATCGCATTAGGTATATTAAATCTATTTAATTCTCAACTAGCCTTTATCCTATTCCTTATTCCTTTTGGGATCGGAACATTTGCTACCTTATTTAAAGATTATAGAACGGGTATCACCTTACTTACTCCTTTTATCCTTTTGATGATCTCCTTATCCATGCCGGTTACACATCAAATAGCTATTTCTAGAGTAGTAGATACTTGTATCGGAGGGTTAATAGCCTTTTTGGTGAGCAGTTTTGTTTTTCCTGAATTTGAAATCAGAAAAATCAAATCAAAACTATTAGAAGCGATTGAAGCAGATTGCGAATATTTCACAGAAGTATTACAGAGTTACACCAACCAAAGATCACTTGATAAAAACACCTACAGATTATCAAGAAAGAAAGCACAATTGGCCAATGCCAACCTAGCTGTCAGTTTCCAAAACATGTTAGGTGATCCGAAAAGTAATCAATTAGATGGTAGTAATTTGTATTCATTTATTGCTGCAAGTCGAATGTTGTTTGCACACATTGCCACCCTTTCTGCTAATGCAGAACGACTATCTCAGAAATATAATTTTACGGAGTTAAGAATATTCGAAGATAGCATCAAAAAGCAACTGAATAACATTGCAAAAGGAATTAAAGAAGAAGAGGCCATTATTGAAATTGATAATCTATCTGATCAACTTCAATTCTTCATTCATAAAACAGACGAATTGAGTTGCCTTAGAGAAAAAGAACTTAAAAAAGGCATCAAAGACTCTCCTCTTATCAAAGAATTATCTGATTATGTTTTAATTACGAATCAGTTATTGAGGGTTTCTAAGAATGTGAAATTTATGGGCAACTATGCGAATCAACTCATTTACATTAATAACACTAAACTATCATAAGTACAATTTCAAAAGGTCAAAACATAACTAATTCGTGATTTCGTTCAATTATTAGTGCAAAAAATTCAACATACAAAAATATTGTTGTAACTTGTATATCTAGTAAGAGGTCGTAAAATTATGCCAAACAGATTTCTGCCTAGACCTCTTCTTACCCGTACAACTACTAAAATTTATTATTATCGAATTTCTCATAAAAAATACTATTCTTAATCTCTTTGATCCATGCAATAAAATTCTATTTCATTCAAGTATCAATTGGCTTGATACGTCTTGGAATAACATAGTACCTTTTTCTTTACTTTGGTCACCTATCACCTCTACAGTTTTTTCTGTTACAGAAGAGCAATATCAACAAAGACTAATTGTGTACATCATCTCTATTCTTAGTCTTAGCTTTTTAGTGATTGCCTTGTTTATGGTTATTCGAAAAACGAAACTTCAAAAGCAAAAAGTCGAACAAGTAAAAGAAGAGTTAGATAAAGCTTTACTTGAAGTCAATGAACAAAATATAAAAATTACGAATAGTTTAAGAGCTGCTCAAACAATTCAGCATGCCATCCTACCTCCTTCCGAATTACTAAAAAAAGTATTTAATAGTTATTTCACCATCTACCGACCTAAAGATATTGTGTCTGGTGATTTTTACTGGTATGGTGAATCCCAAGGAGAAGATGATATTACTTACAAATATTTTGCTTGTGTGGATTGTACAGGACATGGTGTTCCTGGAGCCTTAATGTCAATGATTGGCAAAACGATCCTTCAAGAAATCGTCGATAAAGGATTGGCAAAAGATCCTGCAAAAATCTTAGAAATGATCAATACAAGAATTATCTCCTACTTAAGACAACAAGAAAATAGTATAAACGACGGGATGGATATTTCTTTAATTAGATTTACTGATCAGGAAGGAAGTGTAAAAAGCATTGATTTTGCTGGAGCTAAGAGTGATATCTACAAAATAGATAAGCAGAAAAACACGTTGAAAAGATATAGAGGAAGTAGAAAATTTATTGGTGGGCATCAAAGAAAAGATATCAATTTTTCTACCACAAATATACCTATCAATAAAGGTGATTATATTTTTATGCTTACGGATGGATTACTTGATCAAAACAATATCAAAAATGACAAGTTCGGTCGTCGATATTTCGAAGATTATCTTCGTCAACATAGCAATAATCCTCTAAAAGATGTGGGCGATTTATTAGAAGCAGCACTTGATGTTCATCAGAAAAATGTTCCTCAGAGAGATGACATTACCGTTATCGGTATTGAGATGAAATAAGAAACATCAGCAAAAAACAAAGAAAATTACACGACCTAATATTTTTATTCCTAAATTACGATTTGAAAAGATTTTTTAATATTTGTCGATGCAAAAAAACAACTCTGATATTCTTCTTGAAGTAAAAAAACTCTCTATTTCTTTTGATCATGAAGATAGAGGCAGTTCTTCTGCAGTTAAAAACATCAGTTTTGTTTTAAGAAAAGGAGAAACTTTAGGAATAGTTGGTGAATCTGGATCGGGTAAATCTGTGACCGCTTTATCCATGCTTCAGCTTTTGAATAAATCAAGTAGAGAAGTTGATGGAGAGATCCTATTTCATAGCAATAATCATGGAACAGTGGATTTACTTCAAGTTCCAAAAAAAACAATACAAGATATTCGTGGTAGAGATATAGGGATGATCTTTCAGGACCCGATGAGTTCCTTAAACCCTTCTATCACTTGTGGTAATCAGTTGATTGAAACGATTATTGTTCATGAAAAAGTAAATAAAAGAGTAGCTAAGCAGCGAGCTTTAGAAACTTTTGCCACTTGTCAATTAGGCAATCCCAAAAAAGTATTTAATTCGTATCCACATCAGTTATCCGGAGGTCAGAAACAAAGGGTACTTATTGCTATTGCGTTAATCTGTAACCCTAGTTTACTTATTGCAGATGAGCCTACTACGGCTTTGGATGTTACCTCTCAAAAAGGCATCTTAGATCTTTTTAATGAGTTTAAGAAAACTCGAAATACAGCTACCATTTTTATTTCTCATGATTTAGCCATTGTAGCTCAAATGGCGGATAGAATCGCAGTCATGCGTAAAGGGAAATTAGTAGAATATGGCACTGTATATGAAGTCTTTAATCAACCAAAACATTCCTATACAAAAGGTTTGTTAGCTTGTAGGCCGAGATTAGACTTCTCGCTAAAGAGGCTACCAACTTTAAACGATTTTACAACAGACGCAGGAGGAAATGGTCGCAGTAAAGCACGTTTCATGTCTGTAGGGCAAGCTTTAATTGTCAATGCAGTTGACGAAAACAAAGTACTTGAACAAGAGAAAGAGATTTTAGATCATCAACCTTTGTTACAGGTGAAAAACTTATCTGTAGAATTCCCTGTGAAGAAAAACATCTGGGGCAAGGTCACAAAATCTTTTGTTGCAGTAAATAACGTAAGCTTTGATGTAAAAGAAGGAGAAACATTAGGGCTTGTAGGTCGATCGGGCTGTGGAAAAACGACACTAGGTAGAACTATATTACAATTAATAGCCTCTACTAATGGAGAAGTAGTTTTTGATGGTCGTGAACTCACAAAAATGCCTAAAAAGGATCTTAATAATTTACGTTCTGATATTCAGATCATATTCCAAAATCCATATACTTCTTTAAATCCTAGGTTAACTATTGGTCAGACACTTATTGAACCTATGCAAGTGCATAAGATTTATTCTGATGATAAAACTAGGAAAAAAGAAGCAATACGTTTACTTGAAACAGTTGGTTTAAGTGCAAATTACATGAACCGTTACCCTCATGAGTTTTCTGGAGGTGAACGTCAGAGAATATGTATAGCACGTGCTTTATCAACTAAGCCTAAGTTTATTATTTGCGATGAGTCAGTGTCTGCGTTAGATGTTTCTGTTCAGGCGATCGTACTAAATTTACTTCAAGATCTTAAAGAGAAATTTAACCTTACTTATATATTTATATCACATGACTTGGCCGTTGTTAAATTTATCTCCGACCGAATTTTAGTGATGAACAAAGGAGAAATCGTGGAATGGGGATTGGCTAATGAAATTTATAAATCTCCAAAAACAGAGATCACCAAGAAATTGATTGAATCCATTCCTGAAGCCAATTTTGAACAACTTCAGAAAAATTTAATCTCACAAAAATTGAAAGACCAAAAAAAATCCCATTAGAAAACTAATGGGATTTTTTGAAAGAAAGTTGTAATTAAAATTTATTGTCGACCAGTGAAATAAAACTTACTACAGCATCTGAAGTAAAGTCCCAATCGTATTTCACTGCATAATCCGTTTTTATTAGACTAATTGCTGATGTATAATCCTCGCAATTATCAATTCTATTGATCGCATGCGTAAGCACTTCTTGGTCTCCACCAAACAATTCCTTTTGGAAAAGAAAACGATCATTTAAATTCATATTCTCTTTAATACTTCCAGAGTTTAATTGATCAAGTATACCATTGGACTCATTTTCTTTTTCAGCAGAAGCCAATATTTGAGAGGTTACCTCTTCCTCTTTAGAAATAGGCAATTCTTTTTCTTCAACTACATTCTCCTCTTCTTTACTTTGATCCTCAACTGTTGTTGGTTCTTCAGCCACTACAGGAGGAACCTCCTCCTCTTCTTCTGGAGTTTCGATTGTTTCAAAAGTAAATTCTTCGATAGAATTTTCTTCAAATTCACCAACATTATCTTCTTTTACATCCTCTTGATCAAAGCTTTTCAAAGATTCATCAACGATATCGTCAATCACATTGTCTACTTCATTAGCAGGTGTAGTAGAAAAATCGGGTTCTTGGAAAGTAGGTTCTTCAAAAAGAGTAGCTTCTTGCTTCTCCTCTTCTTCTACTTCCGTTTCTTCAATTTGTACTTCAGAAGTAACTATAGTCTCCTCTATCGGGGATACTTCTTCCTCTGCCTCATCAACTTGCTCTTTTACATTTTCATGATCAAAAGAAACAATATTGTTAGACATCTCTTCAATATCTATGGATGAAGTTTCTGTTACCTCTTCTTCCTCTTTTTCGACAGGTGCTTCATCAAGGTAGCCTGGGTGAAGTTCAAATATGCCTACAGGAAGAATATCATTAAACGCTGCAATAATTTCTTGAGGATCGTCTATCAATTCTGGATGTTTTCTTACGATATTCGATGAAATATTAATTGCTTCAGTTCTCTTGATATTGATACCTGCTTCCTCTTCTATTGCATTTTGAATTTCCTTCGTTAATCTTGGGTGAATTTTAATGTACCCAAACATTGGAATCAAGAAATTCTTTAATGGAATTTTCATTCCCTGCATTCCAAAAAACTCATCATAAAAGATTTCTGGAGAGAAAGTAAGCACTAATACATCTCTTACTGCTTTATGTAATAAAGGCAAGAAATGTATTCTAGAGATATGTATATTTTTAGACAATGCGTTCATTAAGTGAGATAGTGACTCACGAACAGCATCAGAAGTGTAATCAAAATATGGACTTTGAATTCTAATTGCTTCTTTTTGCCAATTCTCAAAAATTCTTTTTAAGACAAAAAGATTGACACTTTCTATATTGGTTAATTTCGTTATTTGAATACCTGTTATGTAATCATTGTTTGAAAAAAAATCATCACATATGGCATCTGCTACCTTTTCAGAGTAAATTTCTATTGCAGAAAGATTTGGCTTTTTATTCATGTCAAGTTGTCTACAAAAATCATGATATAAATACTTGGCGAAGATACTTTGCATACATCTTAAAATGTATGTCCTCACAACTTATCATTTACCTTCTACCAATAATTATACAAAGAACTGTTATTACAAAATATAATTTACAGAATTATGTAAAATATTAAACTATTTATCTTCATTTTTTAGCTAAAAACGAGATATATTAAATAAATAATCAAGATTTATCTACATATAGTATCTTCTTAGAGTATGAAAAAACAAGATTGATCTTTATAAATCTTTACAAATAATCTCACATTATATTGTGTTTACAGTATGATTATTTATTTTTGCTTGACTTTGCGCAATTAGTCAAACAAACACTATCAAAATTTTATGAAAAAGTTTTTTAATTATGTAGGCGTGTGTACAGTATTGGTGACTTTGTCATCGTGCTTTGGCCAGCACAACCACGCACCAAACCCAGGCGTTAACCTAAACAGCAAACGCATTTACGGGCCTAGCAGAGAAGCAGAACCAGTTCAGTTAAAGAACGAATACGAAAAGGCGGATGCTGAATTGTTAATGAGAATGGAAGATATCCGTAATAAATTATATAAAAAGTAATTTACTTTTTTCAAGATTATACCAAATCTTGAATCCAAAAAAGAGGTGAACTTATTGATAAATGAGCTCATCTCTTTTTTATTGCATACAAATCTGATTAAAACGATTTGATGATGGCAGGTGACCAAGATCCGAAGCTTTTTTAAAGGCAGCACAAGCTTCTCCGTATTTTCCAATTGCTAAAAAACTTTCGCCTAATAAATAAAAACATCTATGATCTTTGGGTCTAACCCTTGCCCCCCATTTACAATCTCGGATGACCTCCTCATGTCGGCCCAAAGTTTTCAGTAACCTTGCTCGAAGTAAATAAATGGTAAAATGCTCCTCAGGGACATCTGTTTCATTTAGCACCACCGCGTAGGCTTTACCATACGTTTCCACATAATAATCATTGGTTAAATTGGCAGCACCCGATAAAACATCAATTGCTTTTTCTGGTTGATTAAGTCCTGTTGAATATACCTCGGCCAATCCCATGTGAGCTTTAAAATCGTATCTATTTTTTAAGATCATTTGTCTAAACGTATAAGTAGACTGATGATATCTTTTAGTATTGAATTGTGCCACTGCCAATCTCCAATATAATTCATTGGGCATGCTCATCCCGACCTCTTCTTCTACCTCAGAAAGTAGACTCACCACTTCATCAAATGATCTTTCCTGAAAAAAATAAAGGGAAGCAATATCCACTTCTTTTAATAAACTATCGTATAACACATCTCTTTGGTGTGTAAGGATATGCAATGTTTTCTCCATCTGTTTGGCTTCAATTAAAGCCTTACCATAATGTCCTTCTTCAGTATATTTAAGTACATTTTCTATCGCTTTTATTTCGTTGTTTAATTCTTCTTTGTATACTTTTTCTTGATAATATTTTCCTCCATAGAACAACACATTTAAACCAATCACCATAAATACAACAGCAATCGATCCCCACTTAAAAATACGTTTATCATCTTCTTTCTGGATTTCTCGATTCGATTTGAAGTTTTCATAAAACTTCGATTTATCTTCCCACTTTATGTCTTCACTTTCATAATTGGTAGTAGTACTTTTAAGGTCTTCTTGATATTTAAGCCATTGATCGTACATCTGACGCTGATAATCATTCATCAAATATTCGTAAGCAAAAGCAATTTCTTTAAATTTTTCTGAGGAATTTGAATCGGTTTTGTTGGTGTCTGGATGATATTTTTTGGCTAATTTTTTATAGGCTGCTTTGATCTCCTTTTTCGAGGAGGATCTGGATATTCCTAATATTTCATAATATGAACTCATAATTCGCAGTGTACGGGTGCAATGTTATAGATAGAAGTAGATAATATTATCAATTATATATACTTATAATACGTAAATGCTTGTAAATGTTTCATCAAAAAAGGGTATTTTCATCTAAAACTGACATTAGTCAGCGTTGTTATGAGTAATTATTCTGTTAATTTGCAGCAAATTATATATATCTCAATTCTTTACATGAACATGGATCAAGTAATAGCAAATAAAGTTACAGAATGGCTCGAAGGGTCATACGACGAAGCAACAAAATCTGAAATCAAAAGATTGCAAGCTGAAAACCCTCAAGAATTAACTGAAAGCTTCTACAAATCTTTAGAATTTGGTACTGGCGGACTTAGAGGTATTATGGGTGTAGGTACGAACAGAATGAACAAATATACTGTTGGTATGGCTACTCAAGGTTTAGCAAACTATGTAAATCAACAAGTGGATGGCACTCCAAAAGCGGTTATTGCACACGACTGTAGAAATAACTCTGCTTTATTTGCCAATGTAGCTGCCAATGTTTTAGCAGCTAACGGATTCACAGTATATCTATTCGATGCATTAAGACCAACTCCTGAATTATCTTTCGCTATCCGTCATTTAGGTTGCGATACAGGTATTGTTATTACAGCATCTCACAACCCTCGTGAGTACAATGGCTTTAAAGCATATTGGAACGATGGTGGACAAGTTGTTCCTCCACACGATGTAAACATTGTTGCCGAAGTAAATAAAATTGCATCTGTTGATGAGGTGAAATTTACAGGTGGTGAAGATCGAATTGTGGCAATCAACAAAGAAGTAGATGAGCCATATTTAGAAATGCTTGAGAAATTATCGGTATCTCCTGAAGCAATTAAAGCTCAAAAAGATCTTAAAATTGTCTTTACTTCTATTCATGGTACAGGTATTACAATGGTTCCCCCAATATTAGAGCGTTTAGGTTTCGAAAACGTTCATATTATTGAAGAACAAAAAGTAACTGACGGTAACTTCCCAACAGTAGTTTATCCTAACCCAGAAGAAGCAGAAGCATTAAGCATGGCCTTAGCTAAAGCCAAAGAAATTGATGCTGATATATTATTAGGTACTGACCCGGATGCTGACCGTGTAGGTATTGCCATTAAAAACCATAAAGGTGAGTGGACATTATTAAATGGTAATCAAACGGCTGCATTATTGTTTAACTATGTGATCTCTGCACGTAAGAAAGCAGGTTTGGCTAAGAATAACGATTTTGTTTGTAAAACTATTGTTACTACAGACCTTATCGATCGTTTTGCTGCTGCAAACGGAATGCCTTGTTATAACGTTCTTACTGGATTTAAATATATCGCAGAAGTAATCAAAGAGAAGGAAGGTAAAGAAAACTTTATCGTAGGTGGTGAAGAATCTTACGGTTACCTTATCGGTGATGCTGTTAGAGATAAAGATGCAGTTGCTGCCGCTTCTATGATCTGTGAAATGGCTGCTTACTACAAAAACGAAGGTAAGTCGATGTTCGAACAATTAATTGATATTTACCACGAACATGGTTATTTCAAAGAAAAACTAATTTCTATCACTAAGAAGGGAATGAGTGGTGCTGAGGAAATTGCTCAAATGATGAAAGATCTTAGAGCTACACCTCCTGCAACAATCAACGGTTCGAAAGTGTTAGAAATGAGAGATTACCAATCGTCTATCGCAACAGATTTATCTACTAAAGAAGAATCTACAATTGATTTACCTAAGTCAAATGTACTTCAGTTCTTCTTGGAAGACGGTACTAAAATCTCTGCAAGACCTTCTGGTACTGAGCCGAAGATTAAATTCTATTTCAGCGTAAACACTTCTATTAATTCGGTAGAAGAATTTGATGCTGCTGATGCTCAATTAGAAGAAAAAGTTGCTAAGATTATTGAAGATATGAAGTTGAACTAATCGTTTAACATCAAATTATATTTAGGCCATAGCAGTAATGTTATGGCCTTTTTTTGTCATTTTTAGGTTAATAATTTAGAATCTGTCCAAAAACTCAAAAATCAGTCAAATAATCCTAATTCTATTGTTAATATTCCAACCTTTCTAAATACCCAATCGTAAAAAAATATATACCCAGAATTAAAAATTAAACCTAACAACCATATGACATGAAAAATTACACAATATTAAAAAGGGAGCTGAAATATATGTTTTATTCCTTCCTTTTTTTAGGCTTAGCGTTTATACCATTTCACCGAGGATATTTTAAACTTCCACAAAAGAAAATAGTATCCCAAATAGAAAGTGACATACAACAAGATGAAGATGTTATTTTAAATAATGTACACTATTATGATACTTCACATAAGGTTTCCCCTAATAAAAAAGTGGCCAACACTCCAGTTATTCATAGTACATTCTTTTATGTAATTTTTAGTATCTTATTCTTGGTATTTGTATTCCCATTAAGATATTTATTCTATTTAATGAATTACCTCATCAGTTTATAATAATAAATTGATCAAGTACTTTCAAAATATTACTAACTTGTGATGAATAAACTCAGTTAATTTCTCTATTAGGAAGTTGACACTAATAATTCATCATGACTAAACAACGCTACACTTCCATTTTCTTTTACACTCTTGCTGTTCTTTTATGGTTACCCATTCTATTTTTTGATTCAACATTTTTTGCTGAAGAGTATTTTGATGGTAAGCCTGTAACAAGTATTTCCGTTTTTCTGCTTTATATTTTTCTGTTCAAACAATCCTCATTAAAAATCAAATATTTAATGTTGGTGATGGTTCCTCTTTCTTGGTTAGGTGAATTGTTGTGCTGCGTAATTTTAGACATGTATGATTACAGAGGCAATCAAATTCCATTATACGTTCCGATAGGACATGCATGTATATTTTCGCTAGGCTGGCATATCAACCAACTTTTTGATACTAAAACCCAAGAAAAAATAAAGAAGGTCCTCACTCCCTCTTTCCTGATACTCTTTACTTTTATCATCCTTTATTTCCAAGACACTTTAAGTTTTGCATTAGGAATATTGTTTTTCTGGGCATTAAGAAGAAAAAATTATAGTAGTTTTTACCTAATTATGAGTTGTCTTGTTTTATGGATTGAAATCGTTGGAACTGCTTTACACGTATGGAAATGGGACACCTATCAATGGATATTTCAAACAATCAACCCACCTATTGGCGCTATGTTTATTTACATCGGCGGTGATATGATTCTTGGACGCTTATGTAGATTCCTACTAAGGTTAAAAAAAGTGGTGAGAAGAAGGGCTATTCTTAATGCATAATCCGAATTATTAAAATTGGATATTAATCGATGTTTGTTTAAACAAATTTAAACGGAATGAGTTACTCTTCTAAACATCAACTAATATCATATGAAATTCTTATCAATATTTACCTTTTTATTAATCTTTATTTTTGTAGCCTGTTCAGAAGGTGATATTTCTCCGCAGCCAACACAACAAGCACCAACAAACAATACAACAGCAGATCAAAACAATGATCAGGACGATCAACAGGATAATAATGATGATAGTCAAGATGCTAATGTCGTTACATATTCAGGAACAGTTCAAGCTATATTAACTTCTAATTGTACAAGTTGCCATGGTAGTTCGAACCCTAGAGCAGGTTTAAGTTTACACACCTACGCCACAGCCAGAGATGGTGCCGAAAATGGGGCAGTACTTTCTAGAATAAGAAATTCAAACAACCCTATGCCTCAAGGTGGTTTAATGTCGGAAGCAAATATTAAAGCTATAGAAGATTGGGCTGAAGGAGGGTTTGCTGAATAATGAAACGCTACTTTATACTTTATATTATCCTTCTCTTCCCACTAAAAAATTCATACAGTCAGACCAAATACAAAACAGAAGTTGGAGAATGTAATTTCTCTGCTTCTGTTCCTGCGTTTGAGCCTATAGAAGCAAAATCAGATAAACTGATTGGAATACTAGATGAAGGTACTGGAAACATCGCAGCTGTCATTCCCATAAAAAGTTTTGAGTTTCCAATAGCGTTAATGCAAGAGCATTTTAACGAGAATTATCTTGATACCAAAAAATATCCAAAAGCTACTTTTAAGGGGGTCATCAAAGATTTTTTGATCAAACAATCGGGTACTTATCAATATCAAGGTACCTTATCGATACATGGGGAGGAGCAATCTATCTCTGGAGAGCTTCTGATATTGTACGAGAATAATACATACAATGTCTCCTCACAAATGACATTGATGCCAGAAGATTACAAAATCAAAATCCCTAAAATAGTTTATAAAAAAATTGCTGAAACAGTTATTGTTCAGCTCAAGTTAAATTTAGCGCCTACCTCATGAAACTTCTATTCTTCCTATTCTCTTCCATTTTTATATGTTCCTCTGTTTTAGCACAAGATGATCTTCTGAATGAGATTAATACTGATAGTATTGATGAACAATTTGAAATGCCTGCATTTAAGGCGACAAGAATTATCAATGGAGAATCATCTAAACTTGCTGCTAAAAAAGAATTCCATCTGGTTATCTCCCATCGATTTGGTAGTATAAAAGATGGATTTACTACCTTTTTTGGATTAGACAATGCCAATACCTACATCGGGTTATTGTATGGAATTACTGATAAATTAAATGTTTCCTTAGGTAGGGAAACTTATCGAAAAACCATTGTTGGTTCTTTGAAATATAAAATAACTGAGCAAAGCAAAGACTTCCCATTACACCTAGTTGCATTTGCAGGGATTTATGCCAACACACAACTTTCTGATAATGCCTATCCAGAGTTAACCAACACAGATCGGTTAAGCTTTTTATATCAATTACAAGTTGCAAGACGTTTGACAGATCATTTCTCCCTTCAACTGACTCCAAAGTATGTGAGACAAAATTTGAAGTACTCAGATTACGATATCTATAATTATTTTATCCTAGGTGCTGGTGGGCGATATAAAGTCTCGAAAAGAGTCGCTTTAACAGCAGAATATGATTATAATTTTTCTAGACCTGAACAAAACCCATTCAAGAACCCATTGTCTTTAGGTGTTGATCTAGAAACAGGTGGTCACGTATTTCAATTATTATTTTCTAATGCACAAGCCAACCTCCCACCTTCTTATTTAACGTATGCTACAGGCGACTGGAGTGAAGGTGAAATTTATTTTGGATTTAACATTGTTCGCGTTTTTTAACTAATAAATCAAATTTTCATTTTCAAGTATTCACTAATAAACAGCCCTATTTTACACCTCTTTTAAGTTGATTATCATTTAGTTTATTGCAAAAAAAATTAGCGATAACACTGCGTATTTTTGATTTCAACAGTTTACCATGATTTTATTGTCGTTTAGCGGGAAATGTTTACCTCTTATCTAAAAGTTTTCATTATACACTTATTATGAATTAGATTGCTTTAAACTTATTCAGAGGAGTAGTTATTCTGAACAAGAGTAAATTAACATTAAATTTCGATGAAAGTCGATCTAACTTATCAAATGAGAATTTTTATTACGTTTTTAGTCCTTGGGCTATTGGGACTTAATGGATGCGTTGGAACAAAAGATAACGGTAAGCACGATATTCTTATTCACTGGCAACAAGTGGGCAATGATGTGAATGAAAAAGGAGAATCGTTTGCACAATTAACTATTAAAAACATTGGGAAAAATACATTTACCAAAGGTGATTGGGCATTGTATTTTAATAATAAACCTTGTACCAATTTAGATGTAAATGCTATTGGAGACCAAGTAAGCATTAAACGCATCAATGGCGACTTTTTTGAGGTAAAACCCACTGAAAAATTCAAAGCATTAGACAAAGGAGAAAGTTTAGTATTAGACTTATATACCAACAGTGCAGTAATTAAATATACTGATGCTGCCGGTGGTTTCTATTTCTTATTTAAGAATAAAGGAAAAGAAGAATTTTACACTCCAGCTTATGAAGTAGGTAAATTCACCCCTGATATGGCTGTGATGTCGAAAGACGATACTTATGAAGTAGAAAATAAGTTCATCCGATATAAGAACAATGCGAAACTGACCAAAGTTGAATTAACTACAGCACAAAAGATTATACCAACACCTATTCAAGTTATTGAGGGTAAAGGAGGATTTGATATTGCTTTAATAAAAGAGATTGTATCGAATTCAGCAACCAATAAACAAGCAGAGTTACTACAAAAGTATATCAAAGAGTCGACAGATAAGGATATTGCTATTGTAGATAAAGCCACTTCAGATCATTATATTAAGCTAGTCAACAAGAGAGTAAACGCTCCTTCAGAAGAAGCTTATCAATTAGACATTAAAGAGAAAGAAATTACTATTCAAGGTACTGAAAAAGGCCTTGTATATGGCATCCAATCTTTAAGAGCATTATTACCATTAAAAGGGGAAAGTTCAACCATCAAATCGGTAAGCATTAAAGATTACCCTCGATTTGGTTATAGAGGTTTTATGATGGATGTTGCTCGTAACTTCCAAACGAAAGAAACGATCTTGAACCTATTGGATGTGATGGGATTCTACAAAATGAATACCTTACATTTCCACTTAACAGATGATGAAGGTTGGAGAATTGAATTAGAAAAATTCCCTGAATTGATTGAACTAGGTTCGAAAAGAGCTCACCCGACATCTCCTTATTCTACGATTCCATCTTATGGATCTGGAGCAAAAGGTATTGATGGTGTTTCTAATGGCTACTACTCAAAAGAAGATTATATCGAAATATTAAAATATGCTCACGCTAGAAATATTGAAATCATTCCTGAAGTTGATATTCCTGGTCATGCTAGAATTGCCATTAATGCAATGAGCTACAGAGCCGAAAAACTTCTTAAAGAAGGTAAATCTCCTGAAGAAGCGAATAAATATTTATTGAATGATCCTAACGATGCCTCAGAGTATTCTTCAGTACAAGGATTTGATGATAACACAATTTGTCCTTGTCAGGAAACATCTTACAACTTCATTGAAGCGTTGGTAACAGAATTCCAATCGATCTACAACGAAGCAGGTGTTCCTTTAGAAACAATTCACTTTGGTGGTGATGAAGTAGCAAAAGGTGTTTGGGAGAAATCTCCAATTTGTCAGGAATTCATGAAAGAAAATAACCTTAAAGATGTTGAAGCAATCAAAGGATATTATGCTTTAAGAATTGCCAAAATGGCGAAGAAAAACAAAGTGAAGCTTCAGTTATGGGATGATATTTTACACCATGCTAAAGGAATGTCTCCAGAGAATTTAACGCTTAACGCGTGGGACAACTCTTGGGGTGTAGGTACTGAGGATTTTGGTTACAAAAGAGCCAACCAAGGATACGATGTTATTCTAACTTCTGTATCAAGCTTATATTTTGATATGGCATATACTAAAGAAGTTGACGAGCCAGGCTTCTATTGGGGTGATTACAACGATACAAGAGCTGTTTTCAACTACCTTCCTACTCACTTCTTTGATATTGATCATAAGTTAAGATTGGGTGGGGTACTTACAGTGGAAGAGATGAAAGATAAAGAAAGACTAACGAAGAAAGGTCTTTCTCATATTAAAGGTATTCAAGGAGCGATGTGGGCTGAGACTTTAAAATCAAGCGATCGTTTGGAATACATGATTTACCCTAAAATGTTGGCTTTAGCAGAAAGAGGATGGGCAAAATCACTTGTCAATAAAGGAGAGCAAGGTGATGCTATCATCAAAAAGTTAGATAAGCAATGGAATGTTTTTGCTAATGCTTTAGGACAAAGAGAATTTAACCGTTTAGCTACTTGGGGTAGAAATTACAGAATTCCTCCAGTAGGTTTACAAGTGGAAGATAATAAAGTGAGTGCGAATATTGCTTATCCAGGATTAACCGTCAGATATGCCAAAGCAGGTGAAGAGTTGACTAACAAATCTCCTGAGTTTACATCGGCTATCGCTTTAGATGGCAACTACCAATTTGCAGCATTTGATGCATTGGGAAATCATGGTAGAGTAATTAGCGTTTCAGAAAAAGACAACTTGACTTCAATGAAATAAAGTCAGGTCATCAGTACACACACAGTTAACAAATAGACTAAACTACAGACTCACCTTCAGTTAAAGAGCAAAGGTCTTCCGAGAGGAAGGCCTTTTTTTTCATTTTAGTTAACTTTACTTTAAGAGATTTGCATCCATCAATAATACTTTAGAATTTTGTATTTGGAAGTCGGTTCTATTATTTGGCTTCAACACAAAGAATTAGATTATGCAAAACACACCAGAATTAAATAGTCAAGGGAAATATCTTGGTACAATCACTAAAGATTTTATTAAGGTTTACTCTGTATTGAAAGAAGCTTCTTATCAGATTAGAAAAAGAAACTTTTCTAAATACCCTATTTTTCCAGTTTCTAAACAAGATTTGCAAGTAGGACAGCATATTGTTGGGCCTCAGCAAAAAGAGTTTTTGGAGTGGAATTACGGAGCATCTTATGCAGAAGAATTTTTACAAAAAGAATTGATTTTGGTTGATAAATATGAGGAGTTTAAAAAATCGTACAAAGATGCAGATGAGTTCTGTTGCTTGTTTGTGATCGATGATGATTTTGTGAACTTCGTGTATATCCCTTATCCAGTTGATGAAGAGGGTAACGAAGTATTGTAAGACTAAACGACATACATCTGAAAGGGTTTTCTAATTGAATTTAGGAAACCCTTTCTTTTTTATCATAATAATTGAGAAGGAAAAAGTGGTGTTAAAACAATCTTCATAACTTGATATAAACTAAACTAACCAAATATGATCGCAGTACTTTTTGAGGTTTTCCCAAAAGAGGAAAACAAAGAAGAATATTTAAAAATTGCCACCAACCTAAAACCACTATTGGCTGATATTAATGGATTTATTTCTATTGAAAGGTTTGAAAGTCTACAGAATCCTGGGAAACTTTTATCCTTATCTTATTGGGAAAATGAAGAAGCTATTGAGCAATGGAGGAATGTGATGACCCATAGAGAGGGTCAGGCAAAAGGCGCTCAATATATATTTTCTGATTATACCATCCGTGTGGGGCAGATTATAAGAGAATATGGTTTGAATGAGCGAAATGAAGCGCCATCAGATAGTAAAGCCTATCATGATTAAAAATAAAAAGGTCAGCTTCTGTTAGAAGCCGACCTTCAATATTCTTAAAAAACAAGTGCTTATTTTTCAAAGTTCATTACCACTTCAGTAATAATCTCAACACACTCATTTAATTGTTCTTCGTTGATGACCAATGGAGGAGCAAAACGGATGATGTTACCATGTGTAGGTTTTGCAAGAAGTCCTTTATCCATTAATGCGTAACAGATTTTTGTAGCAGTCGATGATTCTTCTGTATCGTTAACAATCAAGGCATTCAATAAACCTTTACCTCTAACATTCACCAAAAGATCTGTTTTACCACAAAGTTCTGTCATTTTCTCTCTGAAGATATTACCCAAATGGAAAGCATTTTCCATTAATTTTTCTTCTTCAAGAACGTTCAATGCTTCTACCATAACTGCACAACCAAGTGGGTTACCACCGTAAGTTGAACCGTGCTCACCTGGCTTGAATACATCCATAACTTCAGATGAAGTCAATACCGCAGATACTGGGTAGAAACCACCTGATATCGCTTTACCAAGAATAACCATATCTGGTTTGAACTCGTCGTAATCAGAGGCTAACAACTTACCTGTTCTACCTACACCCGTTTGTACTTCGTCTACCATGAAAAGTACATTGTGCTTTTTACATAGTTCTTGACAAGCCTTTAAATATCCTTCATCAGGAAGATATACACCTGCTTCGCCTTGAATAGGCTCTAACCATAGACCGGCTACGTTAGGGTTTTGAAGTGCTTCTTCTACTGCTGATAAATCATTGTAAGGAATGATATTAAAACCTGGCATATAAGGGCCAAAGTTTGTTGTGGCAACAGGGTCAGTTGATGCTGAAATAATTGTAGTCGTTCTACCGTGGAAGTTCTTCTCTACACCAACAATGATTGCCTCATTTGCTGGAATACCTTTTTTCTCATAACCCCACTTACGCGCCAATTTGATAGCTGTTTCGTTTCCTTCAGCACCTGTGTTCATCAAGATGGCTCTTTCGAATCCAAAAGTATCGCAAAGTTTCTTTTCTGCAATACCTAATTGATCGCTATAAAATGCTCTTGAAGTAAGCGTTAGCTTGGATGCTTGTTCAATCATCACGTTCAAAATACGAGGATGAACGTGTCCTTGGTTTACTGCGGAGTAAGCCGAAAGAAAATCGTAATACCTTTTTCCTTCTACATCCCATACAAATACGCCTTCACCTTTAGAAAGTACAACAGGAAGGGGAGCATAGTTATTCGCACCATACTTCTTCTCCATCTCCATTGCTTCTTGCGAAGTCATAGCCATTACATTTTCCATAGTAAAAGATTGATATTAAATGTTTATATGTTATATGTGTCCTCAAATATGAGAGTAAAGGACTACTTATCCAACAATATATTGAAGAATAATATTATAATTATTCAATATTATTAGAAAAAAATCCCGATGTAAGGGTTACATCAGGATTTTTATAAATGTGTTTTATGTTACTTAATCTTCCCAATTGATATCGTCGTTATCAATAACTTATTTTAATTAAATGGAATCTTTGGATTCCTTTTTTATTATTCACAGATTTATGTTAGCTAAACTTATAATCGAAATTAAGCTAACATGATATTATTAGAATCTCTCAACATCTTAAATGACTCAACAATTACCGAACAAGTAATCAAAGTAGTTAATGATACTATAGTGTATCACATTCATATGGATAACTTAGTTACTTCTGTAGAACCATCATTCTTAGATAAATTCCTTGAGTTTAAATTTTCGGATGTGATTAGTTTAATAGGCTTAAGTCTTACAATTATTTTTTTCGGATGGAATATTAAAAGAACTAATGCTTTAATTAAAGATCAAAGAGAATATGAAAGTAAAAGGTTATCTAACCAAAGAGAATATGAAAAAGATATGTTTGAGTTGGAACAGAAAAAACAATTAAATAACTGGAAACGAGATAAGTTACTAGAACTTTGGGAAAAGAACGTAGAAAAAGATCTGAATGAATTAAAAGGGATTTGTATTAATCTATTTTTGACAAAAGATGATAGGTTCTATATGAAAGGAATAAGTCCAGATGATTTTGAAGAAGTGATGATGACTTTAGCCTTAGAACATAGTAATCATATACTTGAAATTCAAGCTAGGTTAAGCGTTTTCCTAGCTATATTGAATTCCCAAGAAGGCATTGATAAGTTTTGTAAAAGTATTATCTCGAAATTTGATATACTTATAGAAAATGTGGCAAAAACAAAGTAAAGATCATGAAGAATATAATATCAAACTAAACCAAAGTATAAAAGATATGAATAAAGATATGATGTTAGAATTGTCATATATATTAGGAATAGAAACAAAGTTTTGGGATAAGCTAGATATCAAGTATTTGGAAGATCAGACAACAAAAAAATAAAACCATTCTAATATTTTTTTACAGCTTTATATTGACTAAACATAAAATCAAACAAACTAATGATACTATTAGAAATTCTCACAGTCTTAAACGACTCTATCACACAATCTCAACCAATCATTGATACAGTATTCATAACTCAAACAGATACTATAGTCCAAACACAAATCGATACTGTGTATCAAATTAAAGCCTCTATTGATTCTGTAGTACATCACGTTCGTGTTGATAGTATGCCAAAGGCAAAAGATGATTATTCCGGAATCTATCAAATAATAGGATTATCCTTAACTGTAGGTTTATTTGTGGCAAACATTATTGTCAATAACAGAATATTGAAGAGACAAAAGAAAGAGTCATTAGAGAATTGGAAGAGGGATAAATTACTTTCGATGTGGGAAAATGAGGTCTTTGACAAAATAAATAACATAGGTTTTTTAACTCTTGAGTTCCAAAAAATCCATTTAAAAAACTCTTTGAATATAAGTAGTTTTAGTTTGAATGACTATAAAAGTGAAGCGAATAAATTAGAAGGTCAAATCTACAAAGAATTACGTAGTTTGGATAATTTCTATAGGCTATCAAAAACTTTACCAGCAATGGAAAAAATATATGATAAGGTTAAGGAAATGTATCAATTGTCAATTTATAATTACTATCCATTGAAGACGGAGAATAACATTAAACTTTTGAATGAAACAAAAGAAAAAAACAGCAAAAAACTTGAAACAATACAAACCGATTTAGCAAAAAGTATACATGAGTATAAACTATCTTTTTGGAAAAGTTTAGATATAGATTACAAAGAATATGATAATAGAAAACCTAGTAATAATTAGAGTACAGGTAAAATTATTACATATATGCTTTAAAGTATTCTATAACTTAATCTTCCCAATTGATATCGTCATTATCATCTACCGGAACTGATATTCGATATTCATCCAAGAAAATTTTGAATTCTACTCTACGGTTTAATCGTTTTTCTTCTGGAGTTGTTGGGTTCTTAACAATCGGCTGATAATCACCCTTTCCATCTGCAATTACACGATCATTGGTTAACTCACCATAGTTAATAATAAACTCTTTGATAGATTCCGCTCTTTCCTTTGACAACTTTACGTTCGCATCGTGATTGCCATCAGAGTCGGTATGACCTGTCACTATCAATCTATAATTGGTGTGCTTTACCAAAAAGTCAATCACAAGATGCAGGTTATTTTCCATCTCAGGTTTTAGCTTGGCACTCCCTGGATCAAAATCAATGGAAGCAAAAGAAAGTGAACTGTTTACTGAAACTGCAGGGATTTGAACGTGCTTATCTCCATCAACGAAGAAAATTTCTTCGATTTGGAAAAAGTTATCTCCTTCAATCACTAGTAAGTACTTTTTATCATTGATCAATTCAAAATCGAAAGAGCCATCTTCTCTAATTTTTTTAGGAGCCACTTCTACTCTATCCGATAAATCGATAATTGTTACTACACCTTTAAATACTTCCCCTGTTGTGGGTTCTACCACCCTTCCAGAGAAACGTACAGTGTTATTAGGTTTAGCTTCCATGGGTAATGGAAAGGATTGCATATCTAAATTAGGATTACCTTTCACTTTTGATTTTGCATAATACAACTGTTTTGCCTCTGCATCTATGGCAAAATAGTATTCATCACCTGATCCGTTTACTAGTGGTCCAACATTTTTTGGTTCAGAAAACTCACCATCCACAATGAATGATTTATAAATATCAAAACCACCAAAATTGACAATCCCTACGGATGATGAAAAATATAAGATCGGATATTTCACATGTGGATATGGGCTTAACTCACTTCCTCTAGAATTGATAAAAGGTCCAATATTCTTGGCTTTACCCCATTCACCCTTGCTATCTTTTACACTGAAATAAATATCAGAACTACCAAACCCGCCCTTTCTATCCGATGCAAAATAGAGCGTATCCTCTGTCATCGATAGAGAAGGGTGAGAATCCCAAGCATAGGAATTTATTTTTGATCCTAAATTGACCGCTTCATCCCATGTGCCATCCTCATTTTTCTTACTGTAATAGATATCACAATCTCCATACCCCTCAGGAGTCATACATCTAATAAAATAAAGTGTCTTCCCATCTTTACTTAAGAAAGGAGAGCCTTCATTATAATTAGTATTGATGGTTTCTAGAGGTTCTGCCATTCCCCACATATCGTAATCGGTTTTTGTGGAGATGTAAATATTTTCGTTGTGCTTTTTTGGATTGAATTGTTTGTTGAACTCAGAAGTATCACGCTCAGAACGGTTACTTGTAAATAGCAATTGGGATTGATTTTCTCCTCCTAGTGTCATTCCATAATCAGAGAAATCGGAGTTTACTTCAGGCCCCATTTCGATCAAAACATCCTCTGGAGGAGTTAAAGTATCTATTAATGCTCTTTTTTCGACCAATCGATAATAATCATCGATATTAGCATAAAGGGGTTTATCAAATAGTGTTAGATCTTCGTAATGTGCCAAAGCCTTTTTAATATCACCACGGTTATGTCTTAAAAGTAATCGATAGGTTTCCTTAGCCAAAGCTCTATCACCTAAATACTCTGACACATTGGCCAACCTCCACATGAGGTCCATATCTTCCAATCTTAGAAAGTTATTGATGCCAAAGGAAGTTACATATTTGTATAATAACTCACGGTATTCTTCCCATTGTTTATTACGTTCCAAACGGGCAATTTGGGCTAAAAGTGCATTGTTTTGGTAGAGCGGTATTTTATTGATATTCGGAAATTTCAATCCAGGAAGTTTCACTACATTATTCACTTTTGTAGGTTGAAATTCTTGAATGCTAAGTCCACTCCCTTCGTTTTTCTCAGTTTCTTGAACTTTTTTATTCTTCTTCTTTTTTTTCTTTTGCGCGAAAACAGGCGAGGTAAATAAAATAGTCAAGAGTAATATTAGTAAGATCCCTTCTTTTTTGAAGATGTTTCCCATGGTATATGTTTAGTCCCTAATTATTAGTTAATTAAGGAAACTATATTAATCAGATTATGTTATTGTTAAATACGCTGTACACTTATAACGATCAAAAATCATGATCTTATACATGCACCTATATTTTTAATTGGTTAATATTTCACAAAGATTACACCATAATCATGACAACTTTGTCAGCATATATGAAAATATGTCAGTTTTAGATCTTTGGTTGATATATTGCATAGAAATAAACACTTAATTGTGTTGTTGCAGTCTAAGATCAGACAAACTTATATGAGAACGAAAGACACATTGGCCCAAGGCCTTTTATCAAATATAAATAATGACGCTATCATCTCCGTTATTTCAGACGATGTTGATAGTGATTATAATTTGGACGGTATTGAAGAATTGGAAGTACCTATACTTCCACTTCGCAATATGGTTCTTTTCCCTAATGTACTTATTCCTATTACAATTGGTAGAGAAAAATCTAGCAAATTAGTGAATAATGCTTACGACGAGAAAAAGTTTATTGCATGTATTGCTCAGAAAGACGCTTCTGAAGAAGATCCTTCTGCTGAGGATTTACATCAATATGGTACATTAGTGCAGATCGTAAAAATCTTAAAACTTCCTGATGGTAATTCAACAATTATCGCTCAAAGTAGAAAGAAGATTCAATTGAATGAGGTGACTACTGAAGAGCCTTATTTGAAAGGTCGTGTTTCTGTTTTGGAAGAAGATTTTTCGAAAATATCTAAAAACGAAGAATTGGCATTAGAGTCTTCATTGAAAGATGTCGCTTATCAAATTTTAAGTTTGAATAGAGATATCCCACAAGAGGCTTCACATGCTTTAGAAAATATCCGTGAGTTAGAATTTTTGGCCAACTTCATCGCTACAAACATCAATGCTGATGTTAATGAAAAGATGAAAATCCTAAAGGTATCGAATGGTAAAACTAAAGTAGAAAAACTACTGAAGTTGATGCACAAAGAGGTCAACCTTTTGGAGATCAAAAATGAAATTGCTGGTAAGACCAATGTAGATATCGATCAACAACAGAGAGATTACTACTTACGTCAGCAAATGAAAGTGCTTCAGACGGAATTGGGTGTTGATGGTCCTGACGAAGAAATTGCTGTGATGAAAATCAAAGCAGAGAAAAAGAAATGGCCAGAGACTGTTAAAGAACACTTCAATAAAGAATTAGCAAAGCTTCAGCGTTCTAATCCTGCTGCAGCGGATTTTGCTGTTTCTATGAACTATTGTGAGTTCCTTTTGGACCTTCCTTGGGACGAAGTTACTGATGATAAATTCGATTTAAAGAACGCACAAAAAATCTTGGACAAAGACCACCAAGGTTTAGAAAAAGTGAAAGAACGTATTCTTGAATACTTAGCCGTTCTTAAGCTTAAGAAAGATATTAAAGGACCAATCCTTTGCCTTTATGGCCCTCCAGGTGTGGGTAAAACATCATTGGGTCGTTCAATTGCAAAAGCATTGGGTAGAGAATATAACCGTATTTCTTTAGGTGGTTTACATGATGAAACTGAGATTCGTGGCCACAGAAAGACGTATGTAGGTGCAATGCCGGGTAAAATCATTCAGAGTATCAAAAAATCTGGTGTTTCTAACCCTGTGTTTATCCTTGATGAGATTGATAAGATCGGTAACGACTTCAGGGGAGATCCTTCATCGGCTTTCCTAGAAGTGCTTGATCCTGAACAAAACAGTACTTTCGTAGATAACTACCTTGAAGTAGAATACGATTTATCTAAGGTGTTATTTATCGCGACTGCGAACTCTTTAGACACCATCCAACCTGCCTTGAGAGATCGTATGGAGATCATCGAAATTACAGGTTATACTTTCGAGGAAAAAGAAGAAATTGCTAAAAAGCACTTGATTCCTAAGCAAAGATCTGAGCATGGTTTGAAGGCAAAAGATTTCTCTTTCTCTGCTAAAGGCTTGAAGTTCTTAATCGAAAACTATACTCGTGAGTCTGGTGTTCGTGGTTTAGAAAGAACAGTAGGATCTGTCGTTAGAAAAGTAGCTAAATCAATTGCTTTGGAGGAAGAATACCAAAAATCAATTGGTCCAGATCAAATTATCAAATACTTAGGTGCTCCAATTTTTGAGAGAGAAACATATTCTGATAATGATTATGCTGGTGTAGTAACTGGTTTAGCATGGACTCAGGTGGGTGGAGAGATCCTATTCATCGAAAGTTCATTGGCAAAAGGTAAAGGTAGAATCACTCTTTCTGGTCAGTTAGGTGACGTGATGAAGGAATCGGCAACTACTGCCCTATCTTGGTTGAAAGCCAACGCAGATAAGTACGGAATTGATCATCAGATTTTTGAAAACTATGATCTTCACATTCACGTTCCTGCAGGTGCTGTTCCTAAAGATGGACCTTCGGCCGGTATCACTATGTTGACTTCGATGGTATCTATTTTCACTCAAAGAAAAGTGAAAGCGAAGATTGCCATGACAGGTGAGATTACTCTTAGAGGAAAAGTATTACCTGTAGGTGGTATCAAAGAAAAGCTTCTTGCCGCAAAACGTGCCGGAATTAAAGAGATCATTTTCTCAGAAAGAAATCAGAGAGATGTGAAAGATATTCCTGAAAAATATACAGATGGTTTGACTTTACATTTCGTAAAAGATGCTAAAGAAGTTTTAGAAATTGCCTTACTTAAGAAGAAAGTAGAGGATCCAATTAAATTTGATTTACCAAAGAAATAGCAAATTTAATTTCTTAAAATACAAAACACACTTTCGGTTTCAACTGAAGGTGTGTTTTTTCATAAAAGACAATATCAATTAAAATATTATTCGTTTAGGATTATAGATTTTTGTTAATCGGATAATTTTATTTGTTTTGTATCAATATTTGATATGATTTTCTTTCGAGGCTTTCATATTTATACCAAGTATTTTACACACATCACAAAAGTAACCAAATAGATATGAATCCTAAATATGCTGCTATCACTGCGGTAGCTGGATGGGTTCCTGAACACAAATTGACTAATAAAGACCTCGAAAAGATGGTTGATACTAGCGATGAGTGGATCACTACGCGTACAGGAATCAAAGAAAGACGTATCTTAAAAGACGAAACTAAAGGAACTTCAGTATTAGCAATAAATGCTGTAAAGGCCTTACTAAGCAAAGCTAACATAAACGGTGAAGAAGTAGACCTTATTATTTGTGCTACCTCAACACCTGATATGGGCTTTATCTCAACAGCAAATTTAGTCGGTGAAGCTATCGGTACTAGAGCCATGTCTTTTGACGTTTCTGCTGCCTGCTCCGGTTTTATTTATGCTTTAGAAATGGGATCAAATTTTATCAAGTCTGGCAACTACAAAAAAGTAGTGATTGTTGGAGCTGATAAAATGTCATCAGTGATAGATTATAAAGACAGAAACTCTTGTATCCTTTTTGGTGATGGCGCTGCTGCAGTACTTCTAGAACCGGATGAGGAATATGGCGTTGTCGATTCTTTGATGTACTCCGATGGATCTGGTAAAGAACTTCTTAATGTAAAAAGAGGATCCGCTTTCCCTTATTCAGAAGAGCAAGTTATGGGAGAACACCATTACTTCCATCAAGATGGAAAATCTGTATTTAAACATGCCGTGACGAACATGTCTTCTGCTGCTGCAAAAATTATGGAGCAGAACGATTTAACTGCCGACGATGTCGCTTATTTGGTACCTCACCAAGCCAACCTTAGAATTATTGATGCCACTGCAAAACGCATGGGTGTAGGTAGTGAAAAGGTTTGTATTAACATCGAAAAATATGGTAATACAACAGGAGCAACCATTCCATTATGTTTGTGGGACTTCGAAAAAGATTTCAAAAAAGGTGATAACATCATCTTAGCCGCTTTCGGTGGTGGATTCACGTGGGGATCTGTCTACTTGAAGTGGGCATACGATGCAAAATAATTGAGCATCAAATTTAAAGAAGGCGATTCGAGAGAGTCGCCTTTTTTATTACCCTGAAACAAAAGTATCCCACAATCCGTAATCTATTCAGCTTTAGAATCAATAATGAATTTTAATCCATGAAGTTTTATTTAAACTAAAGCATTAGAAAATAAACTTTTTTCGATGTTTTGATTAGCTTTGCAGATTACTAGAAAAAAATTATATCACATATAAAAAATGGAAAATAAAGTAAGAGTACGTTTTGCACCAAGTCCTACCGGACCACTTCATATTGGTGGAGTGAGAACTGCATTATTTAATTACCTATTTGCCAAACACAACGGTGGCGATTTTCTTGTTCGTATTGAGGACACAGATCAGACTCGTTTTGTTGAAGGCGCTGAGGAATATATTAAGCAGAGTTTGGAATGGGCGGGCATCGTAGCTGATGAGGCTCCTTGGAAACCAGGGGAATGTGGTCCTTACAGACAATCTGAGCGTAAGGAGATTTACAGAGAATATGCCGAAAAATTAGTCCAGAACGACCTTGCTTATTATGCATTTGATACTCCAGAGGAATTAGAGGAAATGCGTGAGCGCTTGAAACAAGCCCGCGTAAACACACCTCAATACAATGCGATGACAAGAATGCAGATGACCAACTCTTTGACGCTTTCTGCTGAGGAAGTGAAACAAAGAATTGATAATGGTGATCCGTATGTTATCCGTTTAAAAGTTCCTAGAAAAGAGGAAATCAGATTAAACGATATGGTTAGAGGATGGGTTATGGTTCATTCTCATACTATTGATGATAAAATTTTGATGAAGTCGGACGGCATGCCAACTTACCACCTTGCTAACGTTGTTGATGACCACTTAATGGGCATTACTCACGTAATTAGAGGTGAAGAGTGGTTACCTTCTGCCCCACTTCACGTACTTTTATATAAATATTTAGGTTGGGAAGAAACAATGCCTCGTTTCGCTCACTTGCCATTATTATTGAAGCCTGACGGTAACGGTAAATTAAGTAAGAGAGATGGAGATAAAATGGGCTTTGCTGTATTCCCACTAGAGTGGAAAGATCCTGCAACAGGCGATATCTCTAGAGGTTTCAAACAAGACGGTTACTTAAATGATGCTTTCATTAACTTCTTGGCTTTCTTAGGTTGGAACCCAGGTGATGAGAGAGAATTCTTCACTATGGAAGAATTGATCGAAGAGTTTACTATGGAAAGGGTCACTAAAGCAGGTACTAAATTCGACATCGATAAGGCTAAATGGTTTAACCAACAATACCTTAAAGAAAAAGCGGATGAAGAATTAGCACAATACTTATTGGAAGACATGAAAGCTGACGGTGTAGAATCTACTCCTGAGAAAGCTGCTCAAGTGGCCAATCAGTTAAAAGAGCGTGTGACTTTCCCTCACGAAATCTGGAGAGATGGTCGTTTCTTCTACGAAGTACCTTCTGAATACGACAAGAAGACGGTAAAGAAAAAATGGAAACCTGAAGGGGTAACTGTTTTAGAAGATTACGCAGCAACCATCGAAGGATTAGACGAGTTTACTGCTGATATTGCTAAAGATACATTCACTGCAGTATTGGAGAAACACGAAATCAATTTAGGTAAAGTGATGCCTGCATTGAGAGTAGCGATCTCTGGTAAAGGTGGTGGTCCTGACTTAATGATTATGCAAGAAGTTCTTGGTGCTAAAGAAGTAGCGAACAGAATTAGAATTGCCATTGAGGAGATCAGCAAATTAAAAGAGAATAATTAAGCATTTACATATTGTGAGTAGTTGCTTTTCAATATCAATGTATTGGGAAGTAACTATTGCAGCCTAAAATTTCATTGGAACAATGGAAGAAAACAAAAGCGAAAAAAGAATGGACTTTATTCGTGAGAAAATCAACGAAGAGTTAAAGTCTGACAAAAACGGAGGCAAACTATTATTCCGCTTCCCTCCTGAGCCAAATGGATATTTGCATATTGGTCATGCAAAGTCAATCTGTTTAAATTTCGGTTTATCACAGGAATTCGAAGGTGCAGGTACTAACCTACGCTTCGATGATACTAACCCTGCCAAAGAAGATCAGGAATATGTAGATGCTATTAAAGAAGATATTCAATGGTTAGGTTTCAACTGGGAAGGTGAACCAAAATTTACTTCTGATTATTTCGATCAATTGTACGCATGGGCAGTTCAACTTATTAAGGAGGGCAAAGCGTATGTGGATGATCAAAAAGCAGATGTTATTGCTTCTCAAAAAGGAACTCCAACTACTCCTGGTACTGATTCTCCATTTAGAAATAGATCGGTGGAAGAAAACTTGGAATTGTTCGAAGGGATGAAGGAAGGAAAATTCGAAGAAGGTTCTCGCGTTTTGAGAGCTAAGATCGATATGGCCAATCCTAACATGCACCTACGTGATCCATTCTTGTACAGAATCATCAAGAAGTCTCACCATAGAACAGGCGACAAATGGTGCATTTACCCAATGTACGACTGGGCTCACGGTCAGTCAGATTACATCGAGGGCATCACTAACTCACTTTGTACCACTGAATTTGAAGTACACAGACCACTTTACAACTGGTTCTTGGATCAATTAACAGAAGAAGGTAAAGTTCGACCAGAACAAACTGAATTCTCTAGATTGAACCTGAATTATACAGTAATGTCTAAGAGAAAACTTCTTCAATTAGTAGAAGAAGGTGTAGTGAACGGATGGGATGATCCACGTATGCCTACAATTTCAGGTTTAAGAAGAAGAGGTTACACTCCTGCTTCTATCAGAAACTTTGCAGAAACAGTAGGTATCACTAAGCGTGATAACGTGATTGATGTATCTCTCCTTGAGTTTGCTGTTCGTGAAGACTTGAACAAAACTGCACCAAGAGTAATGGCTGTTCTTGATCCTATCAAATTAGTAATTGATAACTATGAGGAAGGTAAAACAGAATGGTTAGAAGCGGAAAACAACCCTGAAGACGAGAACTCTGGTTCACGTCAGGTTCCTTTCTCTAAAGAGTTATATATCGAAAGAGAAGACTTTAAAGAGTCAGCCAACCGTAAGTTCTTCCGTTTGACAATTGGTAAAGAAGTTCGCCTTAAGAATGCTTACATCATCAAAGGTGAGAGCTGTGTAAAAGATGCTGAGGGTAATATTACAGAAATTCACTGTACTTACGACCCACTTTCTAAATCAGGTTCTGGAACTGAAGAATCACAACGTAAAGTGAAAGGTACTTTACACTGGGTATCTGCTGAACATGCAGTAGATGCTAAAGTGAACCTTTACGATCGTTTGTTCTCTGATGAAGCTCCTGATGCACGTAAAGATCCGGAAACAAAAGAGCCAATTGATTTCAAGACGTTCTTAAACCCTGAATCATTACAAGTGATCGAAGGATGTAAAGTAGAACCTTCTTTAAAAGAAAATAAAGCAGGTGATAACTTCCAATTCCAAAGATTGGGCTACTTTATTTTAGATCAGGAATCTACTCCAGACAATTTGATCTTTAACAAGACAGTTGGTTTAAGAGATTCTTGGGCAAAGAAAAAATAATAAAAAAATCCCTCTAAGAGGGATTATAAATATTATACAGAAGAGGCACTATTATTAGTGTCTCTTTTTTTCTCTATAAAAAAGTCTTTTGATATAGTAAAAGTAAATTTAGCTCCTCCCATATCGGAATTCGTGGCATAAATATCTCCTTTCAGATATTGAACAATCTTTTTACAATTCGATAAACCCAAACCGCTACCCGCATACACATCTGCATTATGCAATTTCACAAAAGGCTCAAAGATTTTATCAAAGCTTTTTTCGTGAATTCCTATGCCATTGTCCTCACATGTGAATTCCCAAAAATCACCTTTTTCGAAACCGGATATTTTTATTTCTAATGATTTGGTTTTGTCTCTAAACTTAATGGCATTTCCTATTAAGTTTAGAAAAATTCTATAAAGCCCAAAATAATAGGTCATTACTTTAGTAGGCGAGATATTTATTTCAATATTCACTTTTGATTCATCTATCTCTGTCTTTAAATCTTCTTTGACGTTATCAAATACTTTATTGAGATCCACTTCTTCTAGTACACCTAGTTCTTTGGATTTACCATAGTCTAATACATCAATCACTAAATTATTTAATCGCTGAACTGCTTTATTAATCACCTCAATTTCTGGCCCATTTAAATCCCCTTTAGAAATGCTAAAATCAATCAACTGAGCTACATTATTGATAGGTGACTTAATATCATGAGATGCAGAATAAACAAAATCTTCAATTTCTTGATTCTTTTTCTGAAGTTCATTTTTAGTGTTCTGTAATTCAACGATATCAGTAATATCAACAAATGAACCTATTATAGATTCTAGTTCACCTTTATCATCATATTCAAAATTAGAATCACGAGACCTCAGCCATTTATACCCTTCAGATTTTGATTTAAAACGATAATCCACAACGAAAGATTCTTTGGAGGTAGCATCAATTAATTTCTGCCAGTGATTCATCACTTTTTCACGATCGTCCGGATGAATATGATTAATGAACTTCCTACCGGACATATTTTTAAATTCTTCATTTTTGAAACCTAAAATATCTTGACACCTTTCATTGCTGTACAAGTTTTTAGATTTTCTTACATTAAAAATATAGATTCCTGCAAGATTATTCTTGCTAATTTTTTCGACGAATTTACTTTTATGTGCTAAAGCTGCTTTATTATAATAATCATCACTAATATTTCTTGTAATAAGGTTGTAACGAAAGACTTTATTATCTTTTATTACGGGAGTTACAGTTGTATCAAAATACATTTTCCCTAATGGGGAATCAAAATCAACCACATACCTTGTGCCTTCCTTTGTTTTCCTCACTAATTTTAATGCTTCCTTTACAATTTTCATGGATGCTTCGTTGGGAAGATAGTTTAGAATACTTGTTCCAATAACCTCTTCTTTTACAAGACCAGGTGCAACATGATTAATGTATAAAATATCTAAATTCTCGTCTAATTGGAATAAATGATCGATGTTATGCTCAATGAGAGATAAGTACATCTCCATCTTCATCATTTCCTCATTCTTAAAAGGATTTAAATGATTGGTAGGAATAAATGTGTACTTAAAATACTCTTTCTCAAAAATAGATTTGGTAATTAATACCTCCACATTTTTTCCATTACCATTAATAATTGTGATCGTTTGATTATCCTTTATGGTAATTTCTTTTTGATTGTTTTGAGCATCAACTAGAAAATTAGGTATTAGGGTTTTAAGTTCATCCCCTAAAATGCTTGATGAATAATTGAATTCCTGATAAAATGACTGATTACAAAAAGTTATAGCTGATTTTTTATCAGTAAGAAGAGTAGATTCTAAGAAATTGTTTAATATATTGAATTCCACAGTTAATTGTTAAATACATTTGAGTAGTCACAGTAAACTAGTAAAATAATTGTAAAATTCCAATTTTAATTCACTGATCTATAGACCATAAAAGACTGAAATCTCTCCCCAACCAAACAGATTTCTATTTTTAAAACTATCATTCTCCACTACTCTATAGTACCTAAACATGCATCTTTTGATATTGAAATTAAATCCATACACCCAGTTCATTATTAAAGGCTGAATTTCATGACTTTTTAAAACATAAGGACTTGATTCAAATTGTATTAGGGATCCTTGTGCAGTACCATCATAGGCTAGACCTCCAATATGAAATTCTGTAAAGAAATAGATTTGTTTTACCTCATTCAAGCTAGGTAAAAGACGATCAAATGTATTCCCTAACTTTCTTTTGCTAATTAACTTTTTCCTTGCCTTACTCATATTCTCACTAGTTTTTAAATAAGGGGGGGTCTTTTGCCTTACGCCCTCTTTTGAGTAATAGGTGTCGTTAAATTTACCGAATTTAAATTTCACTCCTGTAAGTGCATAGTTATAGATGGTACCAACATGTATTTTTGCAAAAGCACTTGTTTCATATAGATTACCCACAAAAGGAAGCATTTTATGAACTGTCACATCATAATCAAGAATTAAACCATTACCAATTTGGTTATGCCATCCCTCAAAATCCTTATTTTCTAAAAATAAACTATGCATAAAATTTTGAGTTTCCCCTCCAAAAGCAGCAGGTCCTTGAACTCCAAAATATAGATTTGATTCCACTCTTAAAGTTTTCCAATAATTAGAGGTCACCTTTTTATAAGTAGCATATAATAGCCCTGCATAAGGTCGATCTGTAGAGTCTACTTCTGTTTTTGTAGCATCTTCTGGAGTATGCATATCCTGACCAATTCCTAAACTGAATTCTTTCTGTGTTGCATTTTTAAGTCCAACCAAAAGTTTGTCCATCAGTTTATTATTAAAATGATGACTCGACCAAGTTAGATGTATTCCGTTGGTGAAGTTTCTATCGGATTGCATCCAATATTGATAAAAATCGTTTTGGGATGAAATAGAAATAAATTCACTTTGATCTTTATGAAGAGAGTCGACTTGAGCAGATACCTGTTGGTAAAAACAGACGCTCAAGACAAAAACAAAAACTAAACGCATTCTTTTTTGATGATCAATGTCACTTTAATTAATACTTATTAGTTTCTCCTTAACAAGCATTACACATAATTTATTATCAATTTAGCAAATACCTACGTAATTTGTATTATCACTGTTGAATACAAAAACAACTATCATTATGGAAGATAAAGATTCGAGGACGGTGGTTGATTCATTATTATCAAAAATTAATGACAATATTGAATCAAGCAAAGAGTTAGAAAATAGTATCAAAAAGGTGACAAGAAAAAAGGAACTTCTTGAAACTAAGCTTACTGCATTAAGGCTTTTGATACAGAGACACCACGCCCAGAAATAAATTTTAAATAATTCACAAACAAAAATTAAACTATTACATTATTCCCTGAATAAGAACTAAATTAGTTGAAATTTTTTCAGCTTATGATACAAATAATAATTATGTTGTTGGTCCCACTTATGCTAATTCTCGGGACTAAGAAATTTCCACTATTAGAGAAGATTGGTACGGTTATCATTGCTTATGCTATAGGAATCCTTTGGGGAAATAGCGGATTACCACTTCACGAAAACAATTCAAAAACATTAATAGAAGTTGCTGTTCCATTATCTATTGGATTAATCTTAATTTCATCAAATATTTTATTGTGGCTGAAAGAAGCTAGAACTACTATATTATCCTTTATATTTTGTACCCTTGGGATCACCTCGGGAGCAATAATAGCCTTTTTTCTTTTTCAAAATCAGATTGATGACACCCATATTATTTCTGGGATGTCTATTGGTTTATATACCGGAGGTACACCCAATATGTCAGCCATCGGGGTAGCCTTAAAAGCCGATGAAGATAGCTTTATCCTAATGAATACGGCAGACATGCTGCTTGGTGGTATTTGGATGCTTTATCTAATAAGCATTGCTAAAAAAATATTCGGGAAATTTTTACCCTCATTTTCTTCAGATCAGTTAAAAAGTAATCAGATAGCAAATAATGTAGCTTATACTCATCCTAAACTTTTAAGTATTCTAAAAGCATTAGGTGTGGTGGTCTTGAACCTTGGCGTTTGTGTAGGTATTTCCATACTTCTTTTCGATAAAATGGATGAGATCTTCATTATACTTGGGGTAACAACATTATGTCTATTAGCATCAAATATTAGAAGCATAAGAACTATTGAAGGGAGCTATATAGTAGGTGAATATTTTATTTTACTGTTTTGTTTAGGTTTAGGTAGTTTATCTAATTTCAATCAACTTATCGAAAGTGGAGGGAGTTTCTTGGCTTTTACATTTACAGTAATGAGTATTGGTATAACAATACACTTTATTCTCTCTAAACTTTTCAAAATAGATACAGATACCTTTCTAGTAACATCGACTGCTTGCTTGTATGGACCTGCTTTTGTGGGACCAATTGCAAAAGCCTTAAAAAATAAACATGTTGTTGTTTCAGGAATGACAGCGGGCGCTTTAGGGTACGCTATTGCGAACTACTGGGGAATTTTTATTGCAGAGATACTTAAGAACTTATTTTAGCTCTTTAGCTTTACATATTTTATCAAATTAATGATGGCTACAAATTTAGGTTTGTGGCCATTATTATTTTTTCATAGTTATAAAAAAACATTTGCTGATTACATATGTTTGTTACATATTGCAACATAATTTGTTTAAACATCTATTATCAATACAACTATGAGTATTATAGAATCCCTGAACTGGCGCTATGCCACAAAAAAATTCGACCCAACTAAAAAATTAGATGAGGCTACTGTAAACACAATCCTAGAAGCTGGTAATCTTAGTGCTTCTTCTTATGGACTTCAGCCTTGGAAAATTATTGTTGTTAAAAACGAAGAAATCAGACAACAACTAGTAGAACACTCTTGGGGGCAACAACAAGTAGTTGATGCTTCTCACCTTTTGGTTATTGCTCGCCATAGTGCAATTGCTGAAAGCGATGTCCAAGCATTTATCGAAAATATTTCTGAAACAAGAGGAATTCCTCAAGAAGCATTGGCTGAATACAAAGGAATGATGACTAATACAGTCAACAACCTAAGTGATCAGGATAAAGATGTGTGGGTTGGTAAACAAGCTTACATTGTCTTGGGTAATTTACTTGCTGTATGTGCAGAACTTAAAGTGGATAGCACTCCAATGGAAGGTTTTGTTCCAGATAAATATGACGAAATCTTAGGTTTAGATAAGTTAGGTTTAAAATCTACCGTTTTACTTCCAATAGGTTTTAGAGCTGAAGACGATGATTACCAACAACTTAAAAAGGTAAGAAAATCGTTATCAGATAGCGTATTATATATTTAATATAAATATTACCATAACATTGAATCCCAAGGGTAAATCCTTGGGATTTTTTTATTCCATAAATCAATGACTTTCTGATAGATAATAGTTATATTTGTGTTAATAACCCATTGATGTAAAAACATCGAACATAAGATTCTTTTTAACCCAGAAACCTATTTACAATTAGGTTGATATTGCACAAATAATGAAAAAACTATCACTATTTTACCTATTGTTTTGTTTATTACTGTACCCAAAAATATCTAAATCCCAAAGCCTTGATCTCGGTATTGGTGGAAGTGGTTTTATACCAACAGGAACTCTAGCACAAAACATCAGCAGCAATTATAGTTGCGGTCTTGCTTTAGATTTACATTACAGCTTTCCTAAGAGTCCTTTTACAGTAGGAGTAAACTTTGATTATATCCTGACCGATCAAAAAGCTTTATACAACCTACCAAGAGTAAAAGAATATAAATCGGTTTCTAATATTTATAATTTGAATTTTTTATTTAGAGTATCTTCTAAAAAAGGTCTCCTTCGTACATATGCGGATGCACTTTTAGGAATTCGAGGAGCACATACCAAGGGGAATTTCAATTTCGATTCTTTCTTTAACCATAGTGATAAACATGAGAATATTAAGATGAATAATGAAATATTTCTAGGGTATGGAATTGGAGGAGGAATAGGTGTTTATCCCAATCAAAATTTTGGTATTCTTATCGGTTGTAATTACATGGGGTCTTCTGATTTACCTTATATCAATGAAGAAAATATAACGACTAGAAGTAATTCAGGATGGGATAAGTTGTTACAAGAAGGATTTGATAGTTATGCTCAAACTATACAAGCCAGTTATTTTAACCCCTATGTAAAACTAAATTTTACTATTATAAATTAGCTTTAGAGGACGTTCGATTACAACGTCCTCTAAATATTTATTCCTCCAATAATTCTGTGATAATTATTGGATTATTTTCTAATGTTCTATGCACTGGACATTTGTTGGCAATCTCTAAAAGACGTTGTCTTTGTTCTTCCGTTAAATCACCTTTTACCTGAATATGACGGTAGAGTTTATCCAATTTAGCCGTTCTCTTATTGGTTTCATTGGCGTCTTTAAGGTATTCTCTTTCATGATTTAAATGTACATCCACTTCATCAAGAGGCCATTTTTTATGGTTGGCATACATTCTTAGCGTCATTGCTGTGCAGGCTCCTAATCCTGCCAATAAAAACTGATATGGATTAGGACCTAAATCTTTCCCTCCATCTTCAATTGGTTCATCAGCAATTTGATGATGCTTTCCTGCTTTAATTTCTGTAACATATTTCGTCGTTCCAATTCTTACAGCAGTTTGGTATTGAGTTTCCAATGGATTTTCCCTCTGCATTTCAATATATCTTTCTGCCCAACTGCCAATCATTTTACCAACATAATCGGCGTTATCATCATTCGTTAAAAAGTGATTTGCTTTATCTAAAGTGATAAAACTCTTTGGGTGAAAAGACTGCTGATAAATTGTTTCGGCATTATTGATATGAATCAGATCATCAAAAGGTGAGTGGAAAATTAGTATTGGCTTCTTAAGCTGCTTGATATCTTCCTGATATTTATCAGATAATAATTGATCTTGAAGTTGTTTGTCAAGTTTTAATTTATGATCACCCAATTCAAACTTAGAGTAATACTTCAACTTTTTAAATCTCCCCGACAATTGCTCCTTATCCACAATTCCTGAAATAGATACAATCCCCTCTAAATTATGTATTTCTTTTGCTGCAATCAGACAAGCTGATGCCGCTATTGAATGTCCGATCAATAATTTAGGAGCAGCATAATTCTTTATTAGATATTCTGTTGCATCAATAATATCATTAGAAGAAGCTATGTATTTAGCATCCTGTGCAGTTTGACCCGTAAAATCTAAAGCTAAAATGCCAAACCCTTTTTGATTTAGGCCTCTAATTACTGCTTCTGCTGCAAAATTTTGCCCCGAAAGTGCATAGCAGTGTACAAACAATGCAAATGCTAACGGCTTTTCATCTGCAGGTAAAAACAATTGCGCATGAAGAGATCCTTCAGATCTATTTTTAAAATTGATTATTGTGGCTGACATGGATAATAAGTTTATATATGTATTGCAAATATAGACAATAACTTGGCTTATTCTCTACTCCTTTATCAAAGAGGTATAGCTATGGTTTCCTCCAATGATATGATTTAGGTTTTGTAAATACTCGAATTCCTTGAGTTGATAATGTGGCACCTACTCCCGAATTCCCTCTACCTGACCAAGGAACATTAGGACTTACACGGTCACAGCAATTCCAATACACGGTTCCTGTGTTCATTTTATCTAAAATTTGATAAGCTCTCTCTTTATCCGAAGAAAAAACTGCAGCTGTTAATCCATAATTAGTATCTGACATTAAAGAGAAAGCTTCTTCATCGTCCATCACCTTTTGTATGCCTATGATTGGGCCAAAAGACTCTTCCGTCATAATATTCATACTATGGTTGACGTCCTTAAAAACGGTGGGTTCAAAATAAAAACCATCTCCTGTTATTCTATGTCCCCCAATCAATAAAGAAGCACCTTTTTCTAAAGCATCATGCACTTGATCTTTTAAAAAGTACAATTGATTCTTTCTCGTTAAAGGACCAATAAAGGTATCTTTTTCATGTGGGTCTCCAATCTTATAAGAACGCACCTCTTCGACTAAAGCTTTGGTAAATTCTTCATATATTTTTTCGTGAACATAAATCCGTTCTACAGCACAACAACTCTGTCCATTGTTATAAAAAGCACCTTCTGCAGCATTGATTGCAGCTTGCTTTATGTCTTTCACATCCTCCATTACATATAGAGGATCTTTTCCTCCCAACTCCAATTGTATGGGTACTAGTTTCTGAAAAGTTTTATAAGCAACATGCAATCCTACTTTATGTGAACCTGTGAAAAAATATCCATTTAAATCGTTTTGTAATAAAAACTCTCCCACTTGAGGTCCTCCTACCATACAATGAAAAACGTCTTCGGGCAATCCTGCTTCATACAATAGTTCTTGAAATTTCAATCCAGTTAATGTAGCATGTTCAGAAGGTTTATAGGCTACTGAATTTCCTGCAACCAAGGCATATAAAAACACATTATATCCTACATTATAAGGAAAGTTCCATGCGGATATATTGGCAACTACCCCTAAAGGTTCGTACACTATTTTTTCGTAAGTACCTTCTAAATTGGGTACCACTTCTTCTTTTAATGTTGTTAATGCATGGGCTTTAAGGTGTTCTATTCTATTATTTGCACCTCTTATTTCATTATAGGCTTGGGTGATAGGCTTACCTGTCTCATCCGTTAATAAATTAGCAAGTTCATCGATATGTTCCATCACTAACTCACCAAATTTCACAATCACATCCAAACGACTTTCTACGCTTTGTTCCCTCCAACTTTTCTGTCCAATTCTTAAGTGATCTAATTTATCGGATAAAACATTTCGACTATCTTCTTCAAGCGTTGTCAACACCATTCCATTGGAAGGGCTTATTATATCCATTTTACTCATAATGCTTGATGTATAAATAATTGAATTAATGGGTTTGCATTTATAACTAATTGATTCAAAGTTTTCGAAAATTCAGGATGCCATTGCACCCCCATCACTTTAGTACCTTTAAAATTCTTGTGGCCAAATGCTTCGATTAAACCATCTTCAGAAGTGGCCCAAATTTCAAGTTCGTTGGATAAATCTTTAATGGCTTGATGATGTACTGAATTGACAAAAACGTCTTGATCAAAAGGGTAAATTTCATAAAGTGGGGTGGCTTTATGTATGGTTATTTTATGATTAACTTTATCATATAACTCTGCGGAGCGATGATTTAGTGATTGTGGGCGTTGAGTAATGGTGTCTTGGTATAATGTACCGCCATAATACACATTCAATAATTGAAACCCTCTACAAATCCCAAAAACCGGGATATTACGTTTTATGGCTTCCTCAATAATAAATAGCTCATATTCATCTCGATAAGCATCACCTAGCCATTTCCCAATAGGCTTTTCCCCATACATTTCTGGGGCAACATCTACTCCACCTTGTAAAACTACACCTTGTAATTCATCTAATATCCTTTTCAGCTTTTCCTTATTGATATCAGGTAATAAGATAGGTAAAACTCCATTTTGGGACACATACTCCATCATATCATTCTCAACATATGATAAGCTTTTAGGTCCAAATGTAGACCTTGATGTATCCGGATACATAAAACATGAAGAGATCCCTATTTTAATCATAATCCAAGGCTTTTTTATAGATGTCTCTAAAATCTTCTTCACTCACTACTTTGGGATTACATGGAAGACAAAAGTCTTGGACTGCTAATTTTGATAGCATATCAATATGATCTTCTGTTACTCCTTGAGAAGAAAGGTTACTAGGCAGGTTCAATTGTTGATTAAAAACATGCATAGAATCTACCAGGTTTTTACCTTGATTTGGTCCTAGATTCATGGTATAGGCCATAATGTTATACTTTTCTTCAAATCCAGATTGATTGAATTCCAAACCGAAGGGCAAGCAGATTGCATTAGCTAGACCATGATGCATGTCCAATAAACTTGATAAAGGGTGAGCTAAACTGTGCACCATTCCTAATCCTTTTTGAAAAGCAACAGCCCCCATTAAAGAGCCAATCATCATTTTAGATCTAGAGAATAAATCCGGTGCATTCGTGGCGGTGACAATAGAAGTGGCAATTAGTTTCATTCCTTGCAGAGCGATTCCATCACACATAGGATTAAATCCTTTCGATAGATAGGCTTCAATATTATGTGTGAGTGCATCCATTCCAGTAGCTGCAGTGATAAAAGGGGGCAAATCTAGTGTTAAGGATGGGTCTGCAAAAACAATTTTGGCTAATAATTTAGGTGAAAATAAAATCTTCTTTTGTTTGGTTTCATCATCAGATATGATGGCCGACCTCCCCACTTCACTTCCTGTTCCTGATGTCGTGGGGACTGTAACGAATAAGGGTACTTCTTCAGTCACATATTTATCTCCTCCAATCAAATCATCATAATCAAATAAATCTCTATGGTGATTAATGCTTAAAGCGATCGCTCTTGCCACATCCATGGCAACACCTCCACCAATACCAATTATTGCATCGCACCCTTCTTCTTTATACATCTCCTTACCACCCAAAACATCTGATTTCACAGGATTTTTATGCATTTTATCATATACCGTCACCTTTAAATGAGACTGTTCTAATTGCTCGATAATTTTTTTAAAGAAGGGTAATTGATGTACAGTAGCATCTGTAACCAGCATAGGATGTCTGCAATCTTCTTCTTTTAAATAGGGACATAATTCTTGAATGACACCTACTCCAAATCTGATTTTTGTAGGGAAATTATAGGTATATTTTTGATGTATATTAAGCATAATTAAATGATTTCAAAGTAGCGCTTTGTTTCCCAATCGGTCACCTCGTTCATAAAACGTTTCCACTCCCATTCTCTCGATAAACAGAAATGTTCTACAAAGTCAGCTCCAAAGAACGATTGAGCCAATTCGGAATTTTTCATATTTTGAGTCGCTTCCCATAGGTTTGTCGGCAGCGTGCCATTTTCTTTGTTTTTATAACCATTTCCTATTGTCTGAGGGACATCCAATGTTAGATTGTTTTCAATACCATAAAGACCTGCAGCCAAACACGCAGACATTGCTAAATAAGGATTCACATCAGAACCCACTACTCTCGTTTCTAAGCGGGATGATTTTTCGCCATAGGGTAATGCTCTCAATGCAGTGGTTCTATTATCTACCGCCCAAGTTAAGGTGGTGGGTGCCCAAGCCCCTTCTACTAATCTTTTATAACTGTTTATAGTAGGAGCCAACATCGGTAAAATATAGGGTAAACAATGAAGTTGACCAGCAATGTATGATTGCATGGTTTTAGAAATACAATCCGCTTCATTTACATCAAAGAATAAGTTCTTTTCTCCATGTTTATCCCATAAACTTTGATGAATATGGCCACTACAACCTGGTAATTCCATATTCTGCTTTGCCATGAAACTTGCTATAATTCCATGTTTATAACCTATCTCCTTCACGGCTGATTTAAATAAGGTTGCACGATCAGCAGCCAAAACAATATCAGAATATTGTATTGCGGCTTCGAACACTCCTGGCCCCGTTTCAGTGTGTAATCCTTCTAAAGGGATATTAAATTCCTCAAGCAGATCAAAAAGATCATGGAAGAAATCGCTATTCTCTGAAGATCTCAATATCGAATAACCAAACATCCCTTCTGTTAAAGGGGTTATCTTTCTAAAGTCTTTATGATGCAACTCCGAACTCGTTTGCCTATAATTAAACCATTCAAATTCTTGAGAAAATAGTGGTGTAAATCCCATCTCCTCTGCTTTAGACCTTACTCTTTTTAAAAGTGCACGAGGTCCAACAGTGGTATCATCATTATTATCTTTACTAAAATCAGCAATAAAAAAAGGAAGATCATCTTCCCAGGGAATTTGTCTAAATGTGGATGTATCTATCCTAGCAGGCATATCGGGGTACCCTGTGTGCCAACCTGTGACTTTCACATTGTCGTAGGATTCATCCACCATATCCCAACCAAAGATTACATCACAAAACCCGAATCCTTTATCAAGGGAAGAAATAAATTTTTTGATGTGCATGTATTTGCCTCTCAATACTCCATCGATATCGACAATAGCTACCTTAATTTTATTATGCCTGCTGTCCTCTAGCAAGTCAATAATCTCTTGTTTTGTCATTTATGGTTAGTTTTTGGGTGAATTAGCGAAACAAAGATGACCAATAGAAATTAGAACCTCTGATTGTTTATATATATAAATTAAGAAGAAATTACAGAAAAAAAAAGAGGAAGACATATAACAGTTATTGCCTTCCTCTTTCATTCATTGTGAATGATTTAGCTATTTGCTTTTTCTTCAAAAAGAGCCTCTAAATATTCTACTGCTCTTCGTAAGTGTGGAATCACAATCGTACCCCCTACTACATTACCAACAGCCATTCCTTCTACAATCTGTTCTTTGGTGTATCCTAACTCCACACATTTCTCTAGGTGATACTTTACACAATCATCACATCTTAAAACCAACGAAGTGGTTAGACCAATCATTTCTTTTGTTTTCGCATCTAATGCACCATCATTATATGTGATTGTATCTAAGCTGTAAATACGCTTTACAACTTTATCAGCATTATCAATTACTTTTTGATTCTGCACTGATCTTCTATCTCTATATTCCTTTAATAAATCCATTAGTTTAATATTCTTAGGTGAAAATCGATCATCTCTTTTAAAACTTTATCATCTTGATAAATACGGCGACTAATATTTATTCCATTCCAAAAATTGATAAGGTACTTTCCAATATCTTCTGCAGTGCCTAAACCTGAAAAACTTCCATTTTCTTTGGCTTTTTGAATGTAGGTCACAAATAATCTCTCTAGCTGCTTGATATATCTACCAGCAATATCTACAATATCTTTTTGCTGACCTGCAAACTCCATGATGGTATTTCCTAGAATACAACCTTTACAATTTTGTTCGGGAGAAGCATTCAATACACCATAAAATAAAGATTTTATCACCTCTACAGGTGTATCGGATGCAGCTAAATTGCTCTCTAAATTTTGTAATGCTTTTTCTTCTAAATACTTCAACCCTTCTATAAATAACTCTTTCTTTGAGTTAAACTCATTGTATAAGCTGCCTTTATTTAATTGTACCACCTCTAGTAACTCAGCAGTACTTGTATTTTCATATCCTTTCTCCCAAAAAAGAAGAATAGATTTTTCTAAAACCTGTTCGCGGTTAAATAGTTTAGGTCTACCAGCCATAGATTCTTTTTTTTGCAAATAAAAATATTTTTGACTGAACTGTCAAAATTAAACCAAAAAAAAAGACCATATCGGTCTTAAGATTCTTGATGATGATTTACAGTTTGACTGTAGTTATAAATCTTGAAAGGAAGAATAAAACATATTGTGATAAGAATACCTTGCAAGATCAGTATTGATGAATTCTGAAAATGAGCTTGAGGTATGATTGAATAAGACAAGAAAACTAAGCTGCTTAAGCAGATTATAAGTACAATGTAATATAAAGTTATCTTTTTCATTATCTAGTTTTATTAAGTCAAGTATAGCCTCACCGTTTCTATCTAATATACAATATAAATCTATGATAGTCCCTACTTACATAAGAAGTAGGTTGCATTTCAAAATTAAAACAAAACAATTCTCATGTATAATCATTTGATTATTAACTATTAACATCATTATCCTTTACCAATTCTTGTAAATACCTACCTAATGGAACGATTTTACAATGTTAATTTAAGTTAAAATAACACTAATTTAAACGTAATTTGTTTGAACAAATATTATATATACATATGTTTGTAATGTCAACGAAAAACAATGACAAAAACAGAAACAAAAATTAATACTTAAACTTTTTATATTATGAAAAAGCTTACTCTTACACTTGGTGTAATTTTATTTACTTTCGCTTCAACATTTGCTCAAAAACTTAATACTGAGCAGTCTAAAGTAAACTGGACAGGTTATAAAGTTGTTGGTTCGAACCACACAGGAACTGTTGCAGTTAAAGATGGTGAGTTAAAAATCAAAAAAGGTAAAGTTCAAGAAGGTACCATTGTCATCGATCTTTCTTCGCTAACATCTACTGACTTAGAAGGTGAATGGCAACAAAAATTAAATGGTCACTTAAAAAGTGCTGACTTCTTCCATGTTGAAGAACACCCAACAGCTACTTTTACTTTAAAAGAGGTATCTCACGAAGGTGATGTTCACAAGCTAAAAGGTGATTTAACGATTAAAGGAGTAACAAAAGAAATTGCTTTTGATTCTAAATTATCTAAAGAGGGTAAAGTACATGTACTAGAGGGTAAAATCAAGATTGACCGTACTAAATTTGGTCTTAAATATGGATCAGATAGCTTCTTTGACAACTTAGGTGACAAAGCTATTGCAGATGAATTTGATATCGATTTCAAAGTTCAAACTATCTAAGCAAAATTAACCCATTATTCAGACACCTCTCGACTTCGAGGGGTGTTTTTTTATTTATGAAAATTGAAAGTAGTGAGGTTGATTAAGCATTGAGTCTTTTTTCACTTGAAGATCCATGATTTGCTTTTCGATTTTTTTGATCTCTTTTGATTGTTGTGTTTCGAAGCTGATGCAAATAAAATTACATGAGCTTAATAAAACGATAAATATTAGACTGAAGATTTTCATTGTTGAAATTAATTTAAGTGATTTTGTTGGTACTTTGTTATAATGACAACGGATTCTTAGAAAGGTTGCTTTAAGATAAAAAAATGGTTCGAAAGCAAAAAATCTTTCAAACCATTCTTTGTAGTATTCAAAATATAAAGACTTCACCAGTCTTTAAGCACAAGTCTCTGTTACTCAAAGATTACTGTGTCATTCTTTGCAAACCACTCACTATAGAATGGCTGATGAATTTTCTCAAGATTATTTCTCTTCAACTTCAAAGTAGGAGTTAAAAGTCCATTATCTATAGTCCAATCTTCTTTCATTACAATCACTTTAGCTACTTTTTCATAGTTTGGTAAAGTAGCATTTAATGCCTGTAGAGTAGTTGATAAAGAAGAAGACAACTCTTCTTTTGATATAGCTTTACCATCTTCAGAAGGAATCACTAGAGCAATAGGCTGTGGAATTCCTGTTCCCACTACACATACTTGCTCTACATTTGCATTATCAGAAATTGGTAATTCTAAATGGTTTGGAGAAATATACTTTCCTTTATCTGTTTTAAATTGATCTTTTACTCGACCAACAATAGACAGGTATCCATCATGATCATATTCTCCTAAATCGCCCGTTTTAAGGAAACCATCTTCATCAAATAGTTCTTTTGTCTTTTCTGGCTCTTTATAATAACCAAGAGTCAAACAATCACTTTTTAACCTCACCTCTCCTTCTTCAGAAAGTTTGGTTTGAATATGATCGTACTTTAACCCAACAGTTCCGATTCTATTCATACCGGGGAAGTTCATATGCGATACACAAACATCCTCTGACATTCCGTACCCTTGATTGACATCAATGCCTAATTTCTTAAACCATTCTTGTAAATCAGGAGATATAGGTGCTGCACCAGAAATAACAGAAACTGCCTCTTGGAATCCCAAAGCTGTTTTTATCTTTTTTCTAATGACATTATTAATCACAGGAATTTTCAGCAGTAAATCCAATCTACCTTGAGGCATCTTTTTAAGTATACTCTCTTGGAATTTTTGGAAGATTCTAGGCACAGCAAAGAACATATGAGGTTTAGCTTCAGCTAGATTCGCAGGGAAGGATTCTAACGATTCTGGGAAAGCAATCGACCCACCTAAGTATAAACCAATAAATTCATAAGCCGCTCTTTCAGCAATATGTGCCAAAGATAAGAAAGCAAAGAATCTTGGATTTTTAGGCAAACTAAAATGATGCTCGAATTCTTTTACAGCAAATTCAACGCTACTGTATTTATGCATTACTCCTTTAGGATTTCCGGTTGTTCCCGAAGTATAAAGAATTGTCATCAAATCATCTGGTCCTGGTTTGGCAATATCTTGCATTGGAGCATTCTTTTTTACCAATTCATCCCAACCGTACTCCTCTTTCACTCCGTGCATTTCAATTCCAATTCTAGGAATATCTACAGATTTAACACCTTCTTCTTGAGATGAATAATCATCTAACTTTCCAATAAAAACAGCTTTAGAATCCGAATGCTCAAGAATGAGTTTAATTGTATCCTTATCTGTTGTAGGATAAATTGGAATACTTATACAACCTGCCATAAGGATAGCTAAATCGGCCATGATCCAATGTGAACAGTTTTTAGAAAGAAGTGCCACGTGACTCCCTTTTTCTAGGCCCATGTTCATTAATGCTGAAGCCATTCTTCTACATTGTTCTCCAGCTTCTTGATACGTAACCGTTAATTTTTCCCCATGAATGTTTTGATGCAAAAATGGCAGGTTTGGAGCTTCCTTCTCCCATTTTTGAAATGCGTCTAGTGCTGAGATAAAAGTCATAGTCTGTGTGTGTGTATTTAAGAGTGCTTATTTTGTATTGTGCAATTCAATTCTATTTGTAACACGTAAAAGTAAAAAATTGTATAATTCTACTTTTACACTTTAACATCCGAGTCCTCAAAATTGATCCTCAGTTTATAAGATTACCGTTTGAAATTTCATATCATGACATCAATAGTAATATAAATTGCAAACATTATATTATTTAGCCAAATAAATTTATCGTTTTTTTTATATATCTTCTTAAAAATCACGATACTAACCTTTTATGGAGTAAGTGAATGTGCTCTTCGCTAATTTCACAGCATCCACCTATAATATTAGCTCCGGCCTCTTTCCATTGTAAAGCTAAAGTGAGGAAATCTTCTGGAGATGAGGTTCCCAGCCAAGTTTTTGTATAAGGATTATATACCATTCCTGCATTAGGATATATCACTAATTTTTTCTTCCAACCTGCATTTAATATTTCAGAAATAAGACCTAAAATATATTTTGGATGTGTACAATTAATCCCTAAAGCCATTACATTATTATTATGCTTTAACAAAGAAACGATATCGATAATATCAGTACCATCGTTCAATTGTTTTTCGTTCTTACATGAAAAAGAAAACCAAGCTTTATGCTCACATTTCTCTATTAAATCGTTTAGAACTTTAGCTTCTTCAAGTGATGGAATTGTTTCTACTGCAAGAACATCTATATCTGTAGCATCAATAATTTTTAGCCTCTCATTATGAAATGATCTTAATGTATTTTCATCTACCGCTTCATCATACCCTTTGTATTCGCTTCCATCCGCCAAATAGGCTGCATAAGGACCAATACTTCCTGCAATGAAAACCTCCCTTTTTGAAATTGCTCTATATTCTTCTTTTGCTGATTGAGCTATTTCTGTCGTTTTCTTTAAAAGATCTATGGCCACTTCATGAGAAAATCCGTTCTCCATAAATCCTTTGATAGATGCCTGATAGCTGCTACTTATGATGATCTCTGCTCCTGATTTCAAATAATTCAGGTGTGCGTTTTTAATTACTTCTTCTTGATGATGAATTAAATCGGCTGTCCATAACTGATTATTGACATTACCCCCAAGCTTTTTGATAGCATTGGATAATCCACCGTCCAATAAATAAAAATCTTTTTCTAATACTGCCATATAGTAAAAATAAAAGGTTGTTCCACAAAACCATGAAACAACCTTTTATTACGTATTTTACTGCTCTACTTTTTTCTTTAACACCACAGGCGTATCCACTGCTTTCAGATATTTATCATATATTTTCTTAATCATAAAATAATCCTCAGCATCGTAAACTGCTTTTTTAAAGCTTAATTTAAAATCTATTTCAACATTATTTCCATTCACCTTCGTCGATACTTTTAATGACATTGTTGGATCTTTGAAACTATAATTTTGAGGACCTTCTATGAATTCATATCCATTTGGAATAACAATAGTCGATTTTGCTCCTTTAGTAAATGCATTTGTAAAATCGATAGGGTATGTTCGAATGTGTGAGGTAAATGGTTGTTTTTCTTCAAATAACTTTAAGAAAGGCTGTACCACTATATGATCTTGCAATTGTTCTACCTCTGATTTTCCAGCTGCAGCAATCATGTATAGCTTATCGAAGTCTTTATACCCCTTTGTTCTCTGTTGATCAATAGACGTAAATCCATTATCCAATAAATACTTCTTGATTTTTTCCTCTTTATCGTTAAACCTAACCTTATTAATGTAGGCCTCTATACTTGAAGTATTATTTACATAATTTACAGAAGCCGTTTTCTTCTCCACATCAATATCACTAATATTTATGGTAGTTTGATCCAAAGAGGTTAAGTGATTTGCTACTTTAATCCACTTTGATTCCTGACCGTCAATCAATAAACCATCACCATTATTACATCTCGGAGGAAGAATGTAAGTGCCCAACATTGGCGAGGTCACATCATATAAATGTTCTTTCCCTTCTATTTCAATTAGGAATATGGTATAGTTAAATACTTCTTGAAAAGGATATTTTTTATTGATTTTTCCATGTCCCCTACTACTAAGAATTACAGGATACACTTTAATTCCTACCGCTTGTAAAAGCCCCGCAGTAAAGAAATTAAGTTCTGCCACATTTCCTTCTTTTGTATCAAAAATCTTTTTAGGAGTCTCGGTAGCCAAGTTACTGTAGAAATTATTCCAATTATATTCATCTTTTACATATCGGATAATTTTTTCAGCCTTTTCAGCTTCAGTTCCTTTATTTAATTCTGGATGTACCTCAAATACTTTTTTAGCAAAAGAAGTTGACTTTTTTAGGTACTTACCAAAACGATGATCTTTGCTCAACTCATCAATAAATTTAGGATAGGTAGAAAGTACCTCCACTGTACCGCCTTGTAAGTTTTGATATTCAGAAATCTGAAATTTCACCTGCATGAGGTAATCATCTATAGATGATATATATTCTTCATCTTTAAAAGCAGGAGTGTTTTTCATGACAAAATCATAACGAATAATATCGTAATCTTTTCCTTTAAAATTGAATACTCCATTTACCCTTTTATTTGATGTCGAATAGAACTTCTTAATGCTTTGTGTAGTAAATACATAATTATATAATGGAATTATGTTTACTGTAAATTTACTGTAGAGTGTAGGAATTTTTGCTTGGAAATTCCATTTTGGTAGTGTGAAAATAAAAGGAGATTCAACTTTATATTTATATTCAATGATCGATCCTTTCTTTGCTTTAGGGTAGGTAAACTTTTCTCTTTGCCAATATTTATTGACCTCTTCATTAAACAGATCTTTTTTATCAATCTCCTCTCTCTCTATAAGACCAGTAGTTTTATTGAAATTATATGTAGCAGCAGAAAATTGATAAACTTGTTCTCTTCGTTCTTTTGATTTATATAGAAGAATTTCATCATTTGCATAGCTTACACCTCTATCGGTGGCTATCTTAATTCTTCTCGTCCTTTCAAAAATGATATGAAAGCGATCTCTTCCTTCTGTGAACTTGACTTCCCCTTTATCGAAAATAACTACTGCATCATCATTTTCAGGTACTTCTACGTTAAAATCGTTGATTGTTACTTTTCCATAGTTCTTGTCGATTTTCTGAGAAAAACTAAGAGTTGAAAAAATCACCCAAAAGGTGATAAATAAAAAAGAATGTTTCATTTTAGTTAAATAGTTCGTTTAAGTATAACATTAGAGTTTTTCATGATATTCTCTACATTTTTTATAAAATCATGAAATCCAGCATATTCTTTAATTGGATAATGTCCACTTGGTATCAATAAGGTCTGATGCATTTTGACTTTATTCTCTTGTTTTATGTGTTCGTAAGTAATGGCAAAACTACCATATTTTGTGGCTATAATTTTCTCTGGTGAGAATTCTACAAAGTCTTTATCAAAAACACTTAAATCGTAAGTAACAGTAAATTGTTGGTGTATGGGATGATGAACCACCACATCGTGAACTCTATCTTTTATATCTTCTAATTTTGTATTGAAAAAGTTAATTGGTGAAATCACTTTTAAGGTACCGACTTGTCTGATGATTTTTTGAACGGTTCCTTCCAATTTCACTTCCAAGGCATCTGAATCAGGAATTGTATTGATAGACATACTATCTACTTCAATATCATAAACTAAGGCTAAGTTTTTAAAATACTCTTTTTGTTCATTTTCATTAAAGGTGTTTTTCACTTCCAATAGAGTAGCAAAATGAGTCCCTCTTACTGTCCAATCCACTGATAAATCTGCTGTTAAGTTGTCCTTCAACTTAAAGTTTAGATCAACTTCTTCTTTGGCATTATCTGTTGTATAACTTGGTAAAGTGATTAAACGACTGTTCCCTTTTTCTACCCATAGTGCTTGTCTGCCATAAGTGAAGTCACTTAAATAATTAAAGGGCAGATATTTTGAGGTATTTTCTAAATACACCGTATCCTTTTCAAATGGAACTCCAAGGATCACGTGATTAAACTGTTGACTTGGGAAATCGGATATTATTTTTTTTACTTCTGATCCAGCATTTACATCAATTGCGTAGGATGGAATGTCTACTTCCTTCAAAAGTGCTTTCATGTAGTTGGTTAAAGCTTTACAGTCGCCATATTTATTTTCACAAACATAGTCTGCTGGATAAGGTTTTAAGCCTCCAATATCAATCGTTACATTAATGTATCTTGTATTTTCTTGCATGTAACGATACAGTACTTTTGCTTTTTCTCTTTTGTTAGGTATATGATCTGTTAAAGCATGTACTCTTCTCTTCTCTAGAGGAGTTAATTCATCTAATCCATCGGACAAACTGTAGACCCAATCGCCATAAGATTTCCATGTTGACATATCGCCTTCCCCTCCAAAATCAACATTTTTAGGGGTGATGATCACTAATGGTAACTTATCAAATAGGTGAGGTGAAAAACGTTCTGATTTGATAACTAAATCCTGAGACAAGTCAAACTCCCAAGACATTGTTTTTTTTCCTTCCTTGTTGTTTTCAGATTTAATGTAATTCCCTTTTTCATATACTTTATATTGGTAATGCAAGGGTAATTCAACTTCTAAAGAAGCACTTTGAATATCTATGTTACTAAAGTAGGCAGGACTCCACGTGGCTAAGTTTACATAATTGTCTTCCGATACAGTGTAAGAATAATAAATAGTATAAGGAAAATTACTCCACTTTAAATTAAAGTACTTTACATGGGCATCGCTGTAAAAAGTGCTATTATCAGTTAGACTTTTTGTACCAATATCCTTTCCTTTTAATTTTTTTACCTGTACACCATTTTTATCTAAAATATAAGCACGGTTAACACGCATGGAAGAATTATAAGGGATTTCAACTTCTCCAAAGTACACCGCGTCCTTGTCATTTATTTGGATAGATACATCAACAGTTTTTTTTAATTTCCCATTTTCAATAGCAATATGTGTATCATAACTTACGACTTGTGCATTTTGAGCAAAGACCACAGCATGAGACAATAGAAATAGAGTAATTAGAATTTGTTTGAAATAATAAAGCATAGAAGTTCAGTTCGCTTGAATACATAAAGATCAAAAAAAAAGTCACTTTTAAAAAGCGACTTCTCATTTATTTTCTGACGAATCCCCATATTAAAAGAGGAAAACCTATTAATGCGATAATACCACAAACAATATTCAATATCTTTTGACCTTCTTCTAAAAGGTTTAGATAATCAGAAAGATCACCTGCATAAGCGTATTGAACATTTAGTTTATCATGTTCAGGTTGCCCCACAGCAATAATCCTTGCCCCTTGTCTTAATCCTAACCACTGAATAGGTGCGTTCGAACTTGTTTTCTCATCTAAAAGAATATGAGCAACATCTTCACCTCTCCAAGGTACTTTATCAAACACCAAAATCTCTTTTCCTTTGGGTGTTTTTACAGTGATATCTTGAAGTTTTTTCTCTACTGATTTAAAACCATTGTGTTTTCCTGCTCCTGTGAATTCTTCTTTTGAAGCAATCACCAAAAAGTTTTCAACCAGAAAATTTGATGAATCGACTATTCCTTCAACTATCTTTAAATTATCTTGGTTTAGTATTGCTTTTTCCAAGGCATCAGCTTCTTTGTTTACTTTTGGAGCACTCACTCCGTAAATAAGAATTGCAACACCTACTAAAACTAAACCAACAGCTATTCTAACGTTCATCTTATTTTAGTTTCGCATAGGTGGCACCATAACCAAACTTCTCTTTTCTAGCATCTTCATAATACTCCACATCTGGATGTTTAGATAAACGCTTCTGAATTTCAGTTTTCAGTTTTCCGCTACCAATTCCGTGAATAAAAGTAATATGATCCATACCAGTCACAATTGCGGCATCTAATTCCTTCTCAAAATGAAGAATTTGCATACTTAAAGTAGAGTTGCCCATATTTGGATCTAACCCAAGTGCTTCAGCATGTAAGTCTACTTCAGAGGCAGGCTTCTGAACAACCTTCTCAACTTTTTCTGAAGGTGTTCTTTTCTCTAAAATACCATCTTTAATTTTGTCGGCGTCTACTGCTTCCAATGCTTTTACGTCTAATTGGAAAACATATCCATCAGCACTCATACCTGGAACTTCTTTTTTATTATTAAAGAAAGTAGATGCTTTAAATCTTAGTTTTTTAATTAAAGGCTCGTGGTTAACACTTGGACCAGCATAAAAGAATAAAGATTGGAATACATAAGCAGGCCATTCTTCAAAATTTTGAAGGGTTACCTGATCTACCTTTAGTTGTGTTCTCGGATGAAGAACAGCGGTATGTACTCCTTTATAATCCCCTTTTCTCTCCGTCCCTAATACAAAAGGAATGGTTAAATCTGAGTTGTTACAAATATAAACGTCAAGAATTTGATCGTTCTGATGTACAAAAGCAATAAATAATCCCCTTTCGGAAATCATAGGTAAAGCTGCTTTTGGTCGGTTTTGTTGTTTCTTTTTTAACGAAGGAGTTACGACTCTTTCCTCTTCTTCAACACTCCCGAACTCATCAGATTCTACTTGAGATACAATGGCTAAATCACCTTCGACAAAATCCATTCGAAAGCCATCCACTTCAACCTCAATAATATTATTTTTCTTAAAGCCGACTACGATACCATCCATGTTATCGTGTAAACTTCTTACTTTATCTCCAATATTCATTTTCTATTGCTTTAGTTGATAATAAATTAGGTGAGGACCATACTGAGCTAACATTTGATTCGCAGTAACGGAGATTATGTATAAACCATACCTCACTTTTTGATCCTGATCCTGAATCAATATATATGATCCATTACCTACCGGTGCAAATGTACCTTCAAAACTATCATCATCAGTTTCGGCACAATTTGCACTCAAATCATTGTATTTAAAAGTACCATTTCTGTAAAATACCCACTCATCGTCCTTAGAACAATCGGGTATTTCTACGTCTTCCCCTGTGGCATTATCTATCATTCTCGAAATGACCCATTTTTTTCCTGTAGGAGAAGTTAAATGAGTAATAAAGGAATCCCAGATAATTACCGTAATTGAATTTCTATAGCCAATTTCTGTAGAAACAACTTTTACTTCAGTATTCACTAGGAAGTTGTTCTTTTCTATTCCATTGGCTGTATCTATTAAGGATGCAGAAACATAATAAGAACCACTATCCAGTTTTAGAAAAAAGGCTAACCCATTAACATCTGTAGTTTGTTCCTGTGCTACAGCATTTTTTTGATCCACAAAATCTTCATGTGAAGCATATAGGTTCACTTTTCCATTGACTACCTCCTTACCCTGCTCGTCTCTTACCTGAACATATAAGTCTCCATATGGCTTAGGATTCTCACAGGCCCAAAGAAGTAATATGAATACTATGTAAAGGTACTTTTTCATTAAAACTCTATTGTTTTTTGCTCGGGTAAAAGTTTGAAAGAATTTCTGTGCCAAGGGGTAGTTCCATGGGCTGCAATAGCTGCCCTATGTTGTTTTGTAGGATACCCAGCATTTTTCTCCCAACCATAGTGAGGAAATTCTTCTGACAATTTTGTCATTAAAAGATCTCTATGCGTTTTTGCTAAAATAGACGCTGCAGCAATACTTAAATATTTACCGTCTCCCTTTACTATACATTCGTGTTCTATCCCTTTATATGGTCTAAAACGATTTCCATCGATTAGTAAAAGTTCTGGTTTTTCTGTTAAACCATCTACACAGCGATGCATTGCCGTAAATGAGGCTTGTAAAATATTAATTTTATCAATTTCTTCAGCCTGTACTTCAATTACTTTATAATCTATGGCTTCTTTAATGATTACCTCTCTTAACGCCATTCTTTTTTTATGGGTTAACTTTTTGGAATCATTTAAATCAGGGTGAGAGAAATTCTTAGGTAAAATTACAGCAGCAGCGACTACAGGTCCTGCCAAACAACCTCTTCCCGCTTCATCTAAACCTGCTTCTACTTTATCTTTTGTAAAACTTGATGCTAACATAACTGCAATTTATCTAACAATATCACCTAGTCAAAACCATGATGATACTTATTCGAATATATTATTTTTGTGAAGGTTCTTCAGCCAATAGTGTTTGGATTAACTGAGTGAATTCAGCCACATATTTCTCGTAATACTCTCCAGTTCCCGGACCAGTAAAACCTGTATGTATTTCTCTTACTTTTCGGTTTTTATCAATTACTATTGATGTTGGAAAAGACATTACTTTATTTAGCATTGGTAATGCTTCGGAAGTCATTTGAGGGGTACCGGCATAAAGAATTTCATAATCTAAATTAAGTTTCTTCTTCATTCTCGATATTCTTTTAAATGCTTTTTCTGCTTCTTCAGAACGTTCAAATGACAAACCGATAATCTCTAATCCTTTCTCATTATATTTCTTGTAAAGTGGACCAAAAAACTTGCTCTCATCCAAACAATTTGGACACCAAGAACCCATAATTTGTAAGATCACTACTTTATCATCGTACCTTTCATCTCCTAATGAAATCACTTTACCCTCAGAATTTTCAAAGGCAAAAGAAATATGGCTATATCCTTCTTTAAGGTAAGTCAATGTTTTTGGATCTGGAAGCTTAGCACGGTCATCTTTAATCCCCTGCCATGTTTTAAATGCTTCTTTTCCTGACCACATTTTACCATTCACAAGTTTATTCTCTTCCTTTTCAACTTCGAATCTTAAAATATGAACACCATCAAAAGAAGAAAGTTTCATTTTATTGCCTTCAACAACTCCTTCCAAATAGCGGTAGTCTCCGGTAGCAGTCATGAATGTACCTGTAACATACATTCCATTTTGTCTGAACAACCCTATAGATTCGGTCTTACCTAATTTTACCGCATATTTTCCAGTAAAGTCCACATCAGGACTTTCCGAAACAGAGAAACGATTAGCTTTTCCTTTTTCGGCAATAAATGGAAGAGAGTAAGCACCTTTTCTTAAAAAACGACCATTCAATGAATCTTCACTTTCTTTTACAATGATCTCTGCTTCGTAAATCAATAATGGAACATGAAGAGAATCTCCTTCATAGAAAACCTCATCTAGTTTCATTCTTTCATCACCATTAATAACCGTCCATACTTGTTGATCTCCCTCTCCCTCTACTTGTAGATAAAATGGAATATCTTTTTGATGATTGTTCGTTATAACTGCCCTCCACTTAGAAAGAGTAGTGTTCTTCCCTTCCTCTTTTTGAGCGGATGAACAGCCCATGAAAAGTGCAAGTAGTAAGATGGATATTGTTTTTAAGAAGTTCATTGTTAATCGAAATAATATAGTCACTGTTAATCTTGTAATTTCCACCAATCCACATGATTCAACATCTGGATATTACGTTTTTCTCCAATTTTGATAGTAAAAAAGCTATCATGATGGATCCAAATACTAAATCCCTGCTCAAACTCCCACTCTCCATAACTCGCATTACCAAAATAATCGATATGCTTTAGTGTAGCTGTATGTTCAGAATTATCTGCCTCTACTACATCTAACCATTCTGGTCTAGCCATGTATTCTCCTTTTTCTTTTTGAATACCAATTGAAGCCAATTGATCAGAAGTTAAGACATTACAATGAGGGAAGAAGTGTGCAGCATAACCATTTAATGGTTGCTTATAAATTTCTTCAGGAGAAGCGATTTGTAATATTTTTCCATGAGACATTACACCGATTCTATCCGACATAGATAATGCATCGTGTGTATCATGTGTTACGAATACTACAGAAATATTTGCTTCAATAGCAATATTTTTCACCATTCTTCTTAAATCTGAACGCATTGCCATATCAAGGTGTGAGAATGGTTCATCCAATAAAAGTACTGGTGGTTCATCTGCTATTGCTCTAGCGATGGCTACTCTTTGTTTTTGTCCACCAGATAATTCTTTTGGACGAGTATCTCTATAATCCTCTAACTCACAGATTCTTAAAAGTTCTTTTAGACGGTACTCCTGATATTTTTTACTCGACCTTCTAATAGGGTATTTAATATTATCTGCTACAGTTTGATGATTAAATAAGTTATAGTCTTGCTCTACAAGTGCAATTTTATCATGTCCCGCCAATAGACGTTCGTGTGGACCTAATATTCTTTCGCCATAAATGTATGCACTCCCATCGTCGGGACGCATTTGTCCAGATAAAAGTTTTAAGGATGTTGTTTTACCGCAGCCACTTTTTCCAATCAATGCAAAGACTTCTCCTTCTTTAACATCAAATGATAAATGATCTACTGCTAATTTTCCTTCTTCGTATGATTTTACAAAGTTTTCAACCCTTAAAATCGTTTTCCTTTTTGACATATATAATTTTTCGTTTTTCTGATGGCAAAAATAAACGATTTATCTTATTCTACTGAGGATAAACTCATTTTTTTATTTCGTTAAGGTTACTTTCTGATAGAAATAAAAGAAAAGGGCAACAAGAAATTCCTGTTACCCTTATTACACCCATTATTGTTGTTGTTTGTAGTACATTTAACTTTCAAACTCTATTATTTATTAGGTACTGTTAATGGTTAATAGATTAGTTTGTTGGATAAGTCTTCGGTAAAATCACCGGCTTTAGAAACAAAAGTTTCTATCTTTTCGCCGGTTTCTTTTACATTTTTTTTCGAAGACAAATTCATTTCATTCCATTTTTGTTTATTATCTCGAATCAGAATCTCCAAACTTGCTTGTAAATTTTCTAAATCACGAACTGCTCTTTCGGTAATGGGGATTTTATTCTCATCCTTTATCAAATTGCTATCATTAATTTTCTGTACAGCACTATCTTTCAGAGAAGCAATAATCACATTATTGGCATCCTCCGTAAAGTCCAGAATATTTTTATTTAAGTTTGTTAGTTTATCAATAAACTCATTTGAACCTTTTTCTAATTGATTCAATTCTTCCAAAGCATTGATCTCACTTTGAAGGATTTGATCATTAATTTTCAAGGAAAGCTCCGATTGAACTTCTCCCTTAATTTCATCTGCCTTCTCTTTTATCTTATCATATTGTTGTTGATAAATAAGAAGGTCTGTTTGTACTTTTTTTGTTAAGTCTATGAGGTTATTAAGCATCGTATCTATCGTTTTGTTGATGATACAAATATCAGGCACCTCCAAGAATATTATTATTTGATTATGACTTTATCTTCTCTCATTCTGACATTTTAATACTAAATGCTGTTAAAGTGATGCAGGTTATTATTTGTGATATGTTGAAGTATTAACTTTGAATCAACAAAATCATCGCTATCTATCTAATTTCTTTCATCAACTTCTTTAAATGAAAATGACAAAATGAGAGAAATCATTATCAATAAGAGTTCTTATATTAATTTCTTCAATGAATTATCTTCACAATTTGATTGCACGAACTATGGCAATGAGTTAAAAGTGACGATTAATGAAGAAAGTTCGTTGACCATTAGAGGTTATTCCATTAATGACGGATTGGAAATTTCGGAAATTGAAGGTTACATCAATGAGCCTATTAAATTGGTGAGAACGAAAAATGATGACCCCGCTTTTGTTATTGCCTATTTCCTCACTCCTTTTCGATTTACCAACGAATACGATTTTTCAGATTTTCAGATTCAGAGAAAAAAATACTGGTCGAACATCAAAGAAGATGAAGTGTTCTACTTCCCTGCCCATCAAAAAGTCTCCATCTTATCTATTAAGCATTCCTATGCAATGATGGAGAAATATAATCAAACAGGTGTCCCACTAATTAATAATTTATTGAACACGAAATCTCCTTTTATCATTTATGAGAGTATCTCCAAGACCTCTCAACAGATTATTAAAGATGTAAAAGGATGTAATTTTAATAATGACATTGAAAAGCTAAAGCTTGATTACCTCACTTATCAGCTGCTTTATAACTTTGCGAACAAAGTAGAAAATCGTTTTGGCAAAGGTGTGCTCCCTAAACGCTATCCAGAAACTGATGTTGAAAAGGTATTTAGAGTAAAGAATTATATCGAAGAAAACTACACAGAAGTAATCAAAGCTGAAAATTTGGCTGAGGTTGCTCAGTTTAGTTATAGTAAGCTGAGAAAGCTATTTAAAGAGATCGTCGGGATTTCCATATTACAATACGCGAATCATTATAAAATTACCATGGCACATCAGTGGCTGATGGATAGCACTCATAATGTTTCTGATTGTACGTATCATTTAGGGTTTAGTAGTATGACACATTTTGGGAAATTATTTAAAGACAAATATGGGTGCACGCCAAGTGAGTTTATAAAAAAAGCCAAGTAATTATTTGAATCACTTGGCTAATATATTTTCTATATATCAAATTACTTTTTCACAGCAGCGTAATGCTTGTAGAATAATTCGATAGTTTCAATTCCTTTTAAGAAATTATCTACACCAAACTTTTCGTTAGGTGAGTGGATAGCATCAGAGTCTAAACCGAAGCCCATCATGATAGAATCCAAGCCTAATTCTTCTTTGAATAAAGCTACAATTGGAATGGAACCACCACTTCTTACTGGAATAGGTTCTTTACCATCGAATGCCTCAGCATAAGCATTTGATGCTGCTTTAAATTCAATAGAATTCGTAGGAATAACTACTGGAGTACCTCCATGGTGAGCAGTTACTTTTACTTTAATACCATCTGGTACTAAAGATTCTACGTGTTTAGTGAATAACTCAGAAATTTCTTCCCATGATTGGTGAGGTACTAAACGCATAGAGATTTTAGCATAAGCTTTTGATGCAATTACTGTTTTTGCACCTTCGCCTGTATAGCCACCCCACATACCGTTTACGTCAAGAGTTGGACGAATAGATGTTCTTTCATTTGTGGAATATCCTTTTTCACCAAATTCTTTTTCGATATCTAAAGCTTGCTTATACGCTTCTAAGTTAAATGGAGCTTTAGCCATTTTTGCTCTATCCTCATCTGAAATGATTTCTACTTTATCGTAGAATCCAGGAATAGTAATATGACCATCTTTATCTTTCAAAGCAGCGACTACTTCAGCCAATGCATTCAATGGGTTTTGAACTGCACCACCGTACATTCCTGAGTGAAGATCTCTGTTTGGACCTGTTAATTCCAGTTCCATATAGCTTAAACCTCTCAAACCAACCGTAATTGATGGTGTGTCCATGCTAATCATTCCTGTATCAGAAATTAGAATAACATCTGCAGAAAGGCTTTCTTTTCTTTCATTGATAAACTGACCTAGGTTTACTGAACCAATTTCTTCTTCACCTTCGATCATAAATTTGACGTTACACGCCAAAGTGTTGTTTTTCATCATCGATTCAAAGGCTTTCACGTGCATATACATTTGGCCCTTATCGTCTGATGCTCCTCTTGCGTAGATTTTATTATCTTTTAAAGTAGGCTCAAAAGGAGGTGTATCCCATAGATCGATAGGATCTGCAGGTTGAACGTCGTAGTGACCGTACACCAACACTGTTGGTAATTTTGGATCAACGATTTTCTCACCGTAGACTACAGGGTTTCCTGCAGTTTCGCAAATTTCTACTTTATCTGCTCCAGCCTCATTTAATTGATGTGCAATAAAAGCTGCTGCTTTCTTAATATCCGGCTGGTAAGTAGCATCTGTACTTACTGATGGAATTCTAAGTAGATCAAAAAGTTCTGCTAAGAATCTGTCTTTGTTGTCTTTTATATATGGAGTCATATGTCAATTAATTTCTATATTCTAACTGCAAATTTAAGGCATTGTTCTGAAAATTACATCCCATAATGGAGAAGAAACTCCAAATGCCTTATCATCAGACTTATAATGATGAATCCCATGATGAATCCATAAGATTTTAAAGAAATTTTTGGGAGGTCTGTAAGCGTGTATTATGTAATGAATACCTAAATAAGCACTATAACCAACCAAAAAGCCCCCACCAAATCCAAAAGCATAATTACTCATTATCAAATAAAAGAAGCCAAAAAAAGCAGATGATAAAACAATGCTTATAATTGGAGGCATTGCTAACCTAGACTTATCTTTTGGTTGATCGTGGTGAACACCGTGAAATTTATAAGTGATATCTTTCTTTAATTGGGTATTAGGCAACATGTGAAAAACGAAACGATGCATCAAGTATTCTACTAAGGTGAAGAATAATAAACCTAACAAAAACAATCCTACTGTCGGGCCAATTGATAACAGATTGTTCCACCAACCATAAATTGAGAGACCTAACCCAATAATTAAATACATGCTGATGGGAACGAATGCATGTGTATGGGTAAGTTTTTCTAGAAGAGGGTGTTCAAATAGGGCTTTACTTTTTTTATTTTGAGCTATAGACATATTGGGGTAGTTAATTTGGGTTGGGTTATTATTTACCCTATAAAAATACAAACGGACAGGAATTTTTAAAATATTCCTGTCCGTTTTTTATTTAATTATTACAGATTTCTTTATCTAATTTCAAAATTAGCATTCATCGCATAACACATTGAGGTTAAACGACAAAGGATTTAGGCATTTCACTGAATCTCCAATGACCTCTTGATGAATACTCCAAAATTCCATAATGTTTTTCACCCTTTCTTGAGGTGCATTATTGGGAAGAATAAAAGATCTCACTTTCAAAATACGATCGCTTTCGTCTTTTAATTTTCTTCTACCTTCTTTTTTCAGTTTATCTTGAGTGTGCTGTACTCTTTTTAAAACTCTTTTTTGTTCAGCAATAATATGCTTTTCTAGATTAGGGGTAATCTCTACTCCCTTCTTTAGAATATCATTATATAAACTGTTTATTTGCGCCAACTGATCTGAAATATCAGTATCTACCTCTTGATGTTCTTCCAGAATTTTATCTTCAATGGCTCTTTCATTTTTAAGCACATCTTCTAAAGACCAACCTGTCTTTTGCCATTTAACGGTGCAACAATCGTCCATTACTAGGCAAAAACCTCTAGGAAGTACCATAGGAAAATCCACATTGTAAGTATCAAAGGCACCTTTAAGCTGTAACCAATAAATCACCTCTGCAGGTCCTCCAAGGTAGGCAAGGTTAGGTAACAATACTTCTTGTAAAACAGGTCTTAAAACAACATTTGGACTAAACTTCTCCGGTGATGCATCAATGAGTTGTTGCATTTCTGAAGCCGACCATTTGTAATCTGCATCCACTGTTCTGAACTCATCGCCTACTTTTTCTAAGCGAAGACGTTCCGTATCTTCCATATAAAATAGATTGATATCCCTAGCATGTATTTGAGGCTTATAACCATTATCAATAATCAATTGATTGGCTTTTTCAACTTCAACTACTGCTTTCTGATCAAAGATTTCTTGCTGGATGATCTCTTTGAATTCCGTTTTTAAACGTACATCGTCTGCATCGATACTGATCAAACCGTATTCTTTAAAAAGGGAATTCACATAATAACGTGTAGCGTCTGCTAGGTTACCAAAATTAGTATAAGCCTCTTTAAAGACTTCTGGCATATCTTTAATACGATCAATAATCTGATCCATTCCTTCTAAAGATAAACGACCCACTGGACCTCCTATTTGAGGATGTTCCCAAGTGTACTTTTTATCTCCAAGGTTAAATGAGGCAATTTCTTCAAAGTCATGATCTTCTGTAGCCATCCAATATACGGGGACAAAATGAAGATCAGGATACTTTTGGGCCAGTTGTCTACATAAGTTTACTGTAGCAGCAATCTTATATATAAAGAAAAGTGGTCCAGTGAATATGTTTAATTGATGACCTGTGACAATAGTATAGGTGTTTTTATCTCCTAACTTTAAAATTTGAGCTGCAGGTGCATCTTCAATATTTCTATATTGATCGCTAAGCACATCTACCAATAAATCCCTTTTATATTGGGGGAAGGATTGTCGACTTTCAATTATTTGATCGAATGCGTCTATAGATGGAGTATGTTTGTATAGTGTCTTCAGTTGGTCTTTACCCGATAAATAGTCCAAAAACATTTTACCGTATAGACCCGCTTTTTCAAATGGGATAGTATATTGATTCATACTTGTTAATCGTACTTTAGAATCACGAAGTTAATCAATGAATTGAAAAATAAAAGGAGAAATTGCAATATTTGTTTAAACAATAGAAATCAATTCCACTTCTCAAAAATATAATAAGGTGGATTTGCTTCTAATTGAATCATGCCGTCTTCTAAAACGACCAATTCGCCCTCTTGCTCTGATGTATTTTGAAGTGAAATGGCAGAGGTTTTAAGATGTTGATCTTTCCTCATCCACTTCTCAAAGGTATTCTTTTTGGAAATCAGACCTTTAAAATCTTTATCAAATAGCACAATGGTTTCTAAGTCTGTTTGATGAAGAATAAGGTCTAAGGTGTGATCATCAAATTGATGTCCAATAATATTTACCGCATTATGCCCTTTTTCAATCAGCCAATCTAATGCTTCTTTAATATCGTCGTTACTTTGTTTTATTTTTAGCTGATAAGGATGTTGATAAAGCATCAAATCTTCAATTTCTTCTTGCTGATTTTCATTTATCAACACCCAATCGACTTTAATATCTAAAGTAATTAATTGTTCTGCTGTTTGATAATTGGCAATAACAATTGGACTCCACCCCAGTAAGGAATGGATAATAGAATGATTGTTCTGATCGAGATGTAAAATTAGCAATGCTGGCTCTTGATCGTCGCGAACAATATGATGTGATGACAAGTTTTTATTATTTTATATTTTCGATAATTCCTTGAAGGTCTTTCATGACCGCCTTGCCTTTATTCTTATTGTACCATTGTTGTACTTTGATACTGAATTGTTGCTTATTATCGTTTACTTCCTTTTTAATTTCTGGAATTAAATCCGTCAATTCTTTAGGTCTTGGTCCCCAAACACCTAAAACTTCGTAGGTTTTCTGACAAACCACAACCAATTTTGGGATTGATCTAGAGCCGTTGGTTAAGAATTGCTCCATCAGATCTACATTATTGTCTCTAAGCACAAATCGTAAATCAATTTTTTCGGAAACCTGTGCAGTTTCTGCAATGATTGGAATACTCTGAGCAGCATCACCACACCAACCTTCTGTGATAACTAACCAATAAACACTTCGGTTTAATCCTCTAGCCGCCTCTCTAAGATCATCTCTCAGTCGATTGGTTTTATCAATTCGTTGCATACGAGATACATTTAATCTCGTGTAATCTACTAACTGAGAATCATCATAGTTAATAATGGTAGGATCGGCAGCTAATAAAGCATCAAGTGCTTCTCTGTAAGCTTCATAGGTGAAAGCATGTTCAATATACTCTTTTGCTACAGTTTGGATTTCAGACATAAATATTGAATTAATAATTAAGGAAAGTGTTGTATTTAATATTCATTTCAAATAATGGATGTAACAATCTACTAAATTGATAAAGTGTTTACAACTGTAAGTTAGAAAAATTTTATCCTCTTTTTTTCTTTTCTTTGCAGTTCATCTAATTTGAAACAATGGACAAACAAGCAATCAAAGCACTTCGACAAAACCCTATGTATGTTTTCCTACTTGTACTCTCTATAGCTACTGCTTTAGGTTTTCAAGGTTGGAGAACACTTTTTAATAATTTTGCAGTTGATCAAATTGGTCTAAACGGCTTTGACATCGGAGCAATTCAATCTTTTAGAGAAGTCCCTGGCTTTTTGGTTGTTACTGCCCTCTTCTTCTTAATGTTTATTCGAGAAGATAAGTTCGCTTCTATATCAATTATTGTGATGGGTATTGGAATTGGCATTACAGGTTTATTCCCTTCATTTTGGGGATTAATGTACACCACACTCATCATGTCAATCGGTTTTCATTACTTCGAAACTTCAAATCAATCACTTACTTTACAAAGCTTTAGCAAACTAGAAAGTCCACATGTAATGGCTCGATTACGATCGATTATGGCTTTCACAAATATCGCTATTGGTGGTGCTATTTATGGACTTACTTTTATTACAGACTTTAAAAATATCTACTTACTTATAGGTATCGTTGTTGTTATTGGTGGAGGATGGGCGCTTTTCCAAAACCCAATCCATAAAGACGCGGTACCTCAACATAAGAAAATGATATTTAAAACCAAGTACTGGCTTTTCTATGTACTTAACCTTTTGAGTGGTGCAAGAAGACAAGTATTTGTGGTATTTGCTGTGCTTCTATTGGTAGAAAAATATGATTTCACAATTCAAGAAATCACTATCTTATTTGTCTTGAATAATATTGTTTCCATGTACTTCAACCCTATTATTGCTAGGTTGTTAAACAAATATGGGGAGAGAAAGATGTTAAGCTTCGAGTATATCAGTCTTATATTGGTCTTTTTATGTTATGCTACCGTGGAGAACCGTTGGGTGGTTGCTGGTTTGTATGTCATCGATCATATTTTCTTTAGCTTCTCTATTGGTATTAAAACGTATTTCCAAAAAACAGCGGATCCAAAAGATATTGCTCCTTCAATGGCGGTTGGGTTTACAATTAATCATGTTGTTGCCGTTTTTCTACCTCTTCTTGGAGGATGGATATGGTTACAAGATTGGACATTGCCTTTTTACGGTGGTGCCTTCCTTTGTGTTTTATCTCTAGCATTTACACAGTTTATGAAAGTGAAGCCTGCAACATCAGCATAAAAAAATGCCCAATGTTACTCCTAACATTGGGCATTTTTGTTATTGATTTATTTCATCGTACAACCACTGCAAGATATTGTTTGATGTGGCCGTTATATTCACTTCTCTTTGTTTGGTTAACTGAAGCAACTTTGCTTTCGTCTCTGTAGGAGTGGAAATACCAATCCATACTGTCCCAACAGGTTTATCAGGTGTTCCTCCACCTGGACCTGCAATACCTGTAGTAGAAATACCAAAGTCAGCACCATACTTAGCTTTTACATTTTGCGCCATCTCAATAGCTGTTTGCTCAGAAACCGCTCCGTGATTACTTAACGTTTCTTCATTTACACCTAATTGGGACATTTTTATTTCGTTGCTGTAGGATACTATCCCTCCATTATAAAATGTCGAACAGCCGGCCATTTTTGTAATTCTGTGTGCCACAAAACCACCTGTACACGATTCGGCTGTTGCTAAACTGAGACCTTTCTCAATCATTTTCTCCATGATCATGTATTCAATTTCAACATCCTCTTCTGCATATAGTTTTTCACCCAATAATGGCTTTAACTTTTCTACTTCTTCAGCTATGGCCGAGTGTAACAAAGCCTTATCATCACCTATAGCTGTTAAACGCAACCTTACCTGACCAAATCTTGGTAAATAAGCGAGTTTAATGAATTCAGGCAAGTTATTTTCCCATTCCTCTATAGTTTGTGCTAAAAAGGATTCTGGAATACCCATTGTTCTTAGCATTTTATGTACAATATGTGGAGTATCAAATTTCTTTTGCAATTGAGGCAACACATGAGTACTCATCAAAAACTTCATTTCTCTCGGAACGCCAGGCATAGATACAAAAACAGTATCATCTTCTTCAAACCACATTCCAGGAGCAGTACCTACGTCATTCATCAAGACTTTACCATTTGCTGGCACTTCTGCTTGCAACCTGTTCAAGTCTGTCATTTTTCGGTTTCTGTTTTTGAAAAGCTCTTCCAAATTAGCCAAGACTTCATCTCTGAAAGTCATCCCTACTCCAAAATATTCAGCTATTGTCTTTTTAGTAATATCATCTTTTGTAGGACCTAATCCACCAGTGATCAAAACCACATCTGCTCTATCACTTGCTTCTTTTAGAATACCTAAAATTTCTTCTTTTGTATCACCTATTGAGGTTTTACGAATCACCTTTAACCCTATCTTATTAAGCTCTGTTCCCATCCATTGGGAATTGGTGTCTGTTATCTGACCATAAAGAATTTCGTCGCCAATTGTAACTATTTCGACTGATGTAGGTTTATTCATTGATATTTTTTTTCAAATTAAATTTAGAGTTACGAAATTAACAGCATGAGCAAAAAGAATAAATTCCGTTTAATTGGCATAATGTCTGGAACTAGCCTTGATGGCGTGGATCTTTGCTATGCCGAATTTTGGAAAGATAGTAAAAGACAATGGCAATATTATATGCCATATGTGGAAAGCTATCCCTATTCTGAAGATTGGAGAATACGACTCAATACAGCAGAACACCTTTCTGCTTTTGAATATATAAAATTAGATCGTGAACTTGGTAAGAAACTAGGAGAATTAGCAAAATGTTTTATCGACAAGCATAATTTGAAAGTGGATTATGTAAGTAGTCATGGTCATACGATCTTTCATCAAACCGATTTAGGCGTAACATCACAGATTGGTTCAGGTCCTGAGATAGCTGTAGCTTCGGGACATAATGTGATTAATGATTTCAGAATTGGCGATGTAGCATTAGGTGGACAAGGGGCTCCTTTGGTTCCCATTGGCGATCGTCTATTGTTTAGCGAATATCATTACAGACTAAATTTGGGAGGCATTGGTAACATTTCATACGAAGTGGATAATGAAACCATCGCCTTTGATACGAGCCCTGCCAACATGCCCCTAAATATTTATATGAGAACGCTTGGTAAAGAATATGATGATCAGGGAGCAATGGCAAGAAGAGGTTTTGTTCGCAAAGAAATATTTGATGCACTAAATAATTTACCTTTTTATCAAACCTTCGAGAAAAAATCATTAGGTAAGGAATGGGTGGAAGCCCAATATTTACCATTACTTGATAAAATTGAGAAAATTGAAGATCGATTAGCAACAAGTATTGAACATACCGCTTATCAAATCAAACGCATTATTGATCAGGCCGAACAACATTCTAAGATCAGATTTTCAAAATCAAAATTACTTATCACTGGAGGTGGTGCATTTAACGATTATATGATCGAAAGAATTCGCACCTATTGCTCTAATGTTGAAGTAGTCTTACCCAATGAGAAAATTATCAATCATAAGGAAGCACTACTCTTCGCCTTTTTAGGTAACTTGAGAATACACAAAGAAGTGAATTGTTTGAAAAGCGTCACTGGAGCTAAAATTGATAACATTGGTGGAGTTGTTCACTATATCTATCCTGATGCTAAAGAAGAATCTACTTCAGAAGATCAATTTGATGAAAATGAAGAAAGACCAAACTTCAATAAAATAATTGGTTGCGGAGGTTAAACTCTGATGAAATAAGAATTAAAGAATCAATTAAGAATATATGCGCATTCAATATAACGCCCCAGTCACTCTATCTTTTACCTTTATTTGTGCTGCATTTATGGTACTTAAAAGTATAGGGTTTGATCTCACATTTATGTTTAATGTTGCCCCTTTCGGCCAAATGGGATTAACGAATCCTCTTTCTTACTTCCGTTTATTCAGTCATGTTATTGGTCATGGCGGCTGGGATCATTACTTAGGTAACTTCACTTACATCCTTTTACTAGGCCCAATTTTAGAAGAAAAATACGGCAGTAAACAACTTCTTATCATGATGTTGATGACCGCTCTAATAACAGGTTTAATCAACGCCATTTTCTTAAGTAGTGCACTATTGGGAGCAAGTGGAATAGTATTTATGCTCATTTTACTTAGCTCAGTAGTCAATGTCCAAAAAGGGTCTCTTCCTCTAACATTCATATTAGTCGTTGTGGTCTTCCTAGGTCAAGAAGTAGTAAATTCATTTAGTCAAGATAATATCTCTCAAATGGCACATCTTATGGGAGGCGTTTGTGGAGCTATCTTTGGGTTTGGAAGCGACAAATTAGGTAGCAGGTAGCAGGTAGCAGGTAGCAAAATTGACGCTCGTTTTTAAGTAAGAGGTAAAAGGTAACAGGTAAAACTGGCGCAAATGTTTAGCGATAGCGACATTTGTGCCCATAAACGTTAGAGGTCTCCCGACCTCGTTTTTACTAAGGAACTAAGTTAGAATTTAGGAACGAGGAGTTAGGAGTTAGGTGTCAAGTATTTTGTTTCAAAATCGCTTTTCACTCTTCACTTTTCACTAGAAATTTCTAATTTCCCCACGAGCGTTAGAACCAGTAATCACGTTTTTCATTTTTAATTTAAATATCGCTCTTCACTATTCCCTCTTCACTCTTCACTAAATCAGCTTGATTCGCAATACTCACCTTTCTCTCAGAAAACTCTTTGTTGTTCTGAATGTAATCCACCACATCGTTGAGGTATAGGAACAATTGTTCTCCTCCAAGTTTTGAGACTATATCTACCTTATAAAGCAAATCTCTTACTGGGCCGACAACTGAGCAAAAGTAAATATGAATGCCTTTTTTATTGAGGTCTTCGATGAAATATTTTAATTCGTTTAGGGCGGTAATATCAATTGAGTTGATACTTTCTGATTTGATCACTAATGATTTGATGTTTGATCTTTCATCAAGTGCTTGTTGCATTTCATCGATCACAAATCGGATATTACTGAAGTATAAAGGTGCATCAATTCTTATAATTACTATTTGATCTTGCTCCTTGGCATCTTCAAAACGTAAGATATTTCTATACACTCTTGTATCCCCTATTTTACCTAAAATTGCTACATGAGGTTTTAATGTTTGATATAGGAAGACAAACATTGAAACAGTTACTCCGGAAATTAAACCTATGATTACACCAAATTCTAAAGTCATTAGAAAGGTGAATATCCCAACAAAGAATTCTCTTTTTCTTAGAGAATATAGTTCTTTAAAATAGGTGAAACTAAATAATGATGGTGTTGCAGCAATAATAATAGCCGCTAAGATCGCTTTCGGTAAATAATAAAAAACTGGAGTAAAAAATAAGAGTACTACGGCGATCATCAAACAAGAAACCAAATTGGACATTCTTGTTTTAGCTCCCGCTTCTTTATTTATAGCTGATCTCGAAAAGCTACTGCTTGCCTGATATCCACCAAAAAACACTCCTAGTGTATTGGCTAAACCTAAAGCAGTAAATTCTCTATTTATATTCAATGATTTGTTGTCTTCTTCTACACTTTTGATAATACTATTGGATACTGTAAATCCAATAATTGCCACTACCAAAGATATGGGCATTACTTGTATAAGATTTACTGATGTAAAATCCGGAACACTAAAATGAGGTAAACCTTTTGGGATATCTCCTATTACTTTAATACCCATTTCTTCAAAACCAAAATGAATACTTAATAATATTCCAATGGATACCATTAAAGGTGTTGTGAGCTTATTTAACTTAAATTTCTTTGATAATACAATGATGCCTAAAGTTCCAAAACCCAAAAATAAAGTAGGCCAATGTACTTCATGAAGTTGGTTTACATATTGAATGACTTCCTGATGAAAAAAAGACTTTTCCTCAATTTTTAATCCTATTAACCCTCCAAACTGACTAAAAGCGATTAAAATAGCGGCAGCCGAAGTAAATCCTTTTAAAAGAGGTTGTGAAAAGAAATTGGCAATGAAACCGAATTTAAATATCCCTGCCAAGATCTGTAGAAGTCCAGCAAAAAATACTATTACTAAAACATGAGTTACGTACTGTTCTGTAGTAAGTGCAAGTCCTAAAGAAGCCACACCTGAAGCCAATAACATTGAATCTAAAGCAGCAGGACCAATGACTAACTTGTTTGTTGTTCCGAATAAAAAGTACGCAATTGGAGCCATCAAAGCGGCATATAAACCATATTCGACCGGCAAGCCAGCAATTACAGCATACGCCATCCCTTGAGGTATAAGTAATACACCTGTAGCAAAACCTGCAGAAATATCACCTGACCAATTTTTCTTTCGGTAATTCTTTAATAAACCAAATGCTGTAATAGGATTCCCCATAGATTTAAAATTGTATTATTCCAACAACAACAAGTTATCAACAAATTTTTGAGTTATCAACATTGTTATTCAATTTTATTTACAAGTGTAGATATAACAAGTAAATATTTTTACTTTTTTAGGACATTTTGTTAATATATCACCAAAGTTATCAACAATATGACTATCAAGTCTCTAACACATTGTGCATAACTTCCAATATACGAACACAAAAATATATAACTATTTCAACAAATACACTTTAATTTACTGATAGTAAAGCATGTAAGATGAAAATAGATAGAGTATTTTAAAAATTTAGCACAAAATTATAACTTTGAGCAAAATTAAATAATATGACCTTGAAAAAAGTCAAACTTAAAACCGAGAAATATGTACGTCGTTTTGCGATTGGGGATGTACATGGTTGTTTTGCTACTTTAAAACACCTCTTAGAAGAAGAGATTCAAATTACCACCAACGATTTTGTTGTTCTGCTTGGCGATTATGTTCACAAAGGACCAAAAAGTTATGAGGTAATCGATTACATCATTAATCTTCAGAAAGATGGTTATCCTATATATACTATTAGAGGAAATCACGAACAAAATCTTATGGATAAGCAGAAGAATTATCAGCCAAGATTTTTAAGATTCTTCTCCCAAATGTTCAGCACTAGCCTAAAAAAGAAAATCTTGAATGAAGATGGCTATATCTATTGGTCGTTTAAAGGATTTCTAAAAAGCTTACCTTATCAAATCACTATTGAAGATTTTCATTTCACTCATGCAGGATTTGATTTTGATCTACCAAAACCAAAAAAGGATTTTACATCAATGCTAACGGTTCGAAAACCTTTACCAGAAAATGAAGTAATCAAAAAGGTATTGAAGAAAAAGCGTTTGGTTCACGGTCATACTCCAACGTTTATCACTGAAATCGAAAAAAATATAGCTGAAAGTGGTTTAGTCATCAATTTAGATTCTGGTTGTGCATTTGGCAAACCACCTAATATTGAACAAAGAATTGAATTAGGTTTCTTGACGTGTCTCAACTTAGATACTATGGAGGTGATCAAAGTAAAAAATAGGGATCAAGAATTCTAGTTCAAATACACTTATTGTTCTTCAAACATGATAGATTTTTTATATCTTTAGCACCGAAAAATTACAAGAACGTTAAACTTTTACTCCATGAAAATTCTATTCGTTGTTAACCCTATTTCTGGTGATATCGACAAAGAACCTTTCCTTTCTGAAGCAAAGACCTATCTAGAAACCTATGGGATCGGATATCATGTTTTTTATACAACGGGAGTAAATGATTTAGAAAACCTCAAAGAAAGTATAAAACAGTATCAACCTGACAGAGTAGCTTCTGTTGGTGGAGATGGTACTACCCTATTTACATCTACTGCTTTGATGGGAACTGACATTCCTATGGGAATCATCCCCCTTGGTTCTGCTAATGGAATGGCTGTAGAACTTTTTGTGGATTCTGATCCTATGGAAGCTTTGAAAGAAATCTTGCTTTCAAACATTACTGCTGGCCTAGATTTAATTCAGGTAAACGATGAACATTATTGCCTACATATTGGTGATATTGGCGTTAACGCTCAAATAGTTAAAGGCTATTCCTCTGATAGTAAAAGAGGCATGACTACCTACATCAAATACTTTCTCGAACAATTGCGTGTAACTAACATCATTGATTATACCATTGAGATTGATGGTGATGAATACAACGAAAGCGGTATAATGCTAGCTATTTGTAATGCCCGTAAATTCGGAACAGGTGTACCGCTAAATAGTATTTCCAATCCGTTTGATGGCAAATTTGAGTTAGTGGCAATCCCCGAAATGGATTTTGAAGATCTTATACTTGTCGGTTTATCCAAATTCGACGAAAGCTTCTTAGAAGAAGCAGATGGCAATGTTTACAGTACAAACAAAGCAATTATACGATTCGAGAAACCTCAACTTCTCCAATTAGACGGAGAGATTATTGGGGATGTTACCGAAATTAAAGTGGAGATTATTGAGAGTGCTGTGAGGTATATTACGACGAGGAAGAATACTTTGGTAGGTAGCAGGTAGCAAAATTAACGCTCGTTTAAGTAAAAGGTAAGAGGGAAAAAGTAAAACTGGCGTAGATGTTAAGCGATAGCGTCATCTGTGTCTATATACTTTAGAGGTCTCCTGACCTCGTTTTTCAAGAGGGGAAACTAACAGACCTTTATAGACACAGAAGATTTTTAATACTTCTCCCACCATCGACTCATAGGGTACGACTTCTCTCCTACTATTATTGGTTCTCCTATTTCTGGAGTGGTGATAGGCATATTCAGCTCTTTTGCTTTTTTGGTGACTCTTACTGCAGGATCTGTCCATGAATGTAAGGCTAGAGTAAATGCTCCCCAATGTATTGGCACCATTAATTTAGCCTTCACATCTACTGCAGCTTGTGCGGTTTGCTCTGGCATCATGTGAATTTGAGCCCATTTTGAATTGTACTGACCACATTCCATCATGGCTAAATCAAATGGTCCGTATTTGTCTCCGATTTCTTTGAAGTGTTCTGCATACCCACCATCACCGCTAAAGTAAATATTGTGACGAATTCCTTTTACGATCCAAGATCCCCACATTGTCGCATTTCTATCGGTTAATCCTCTACCTGAAAAATGTCTCGATGGTGTAAAAACTAAATCCAATTGTTTGTATTTGATCTCATCCCACCAATTCATTTCGTGAATTCTATCTTCTTCTATTCCCCACGCTCTAAAATGAGCTCCAACGCCTAGTGGCAAGAAAAAATCATCAACCTTATCTTTTAATTTCATCACACTTCCATAATCCAAATGATCATAATGATCGTGTGAAATCAGGACAGCATCTATATGGGGCATATCTTCTATGGATATGGGTAATTCTTTATAATATCTTGATTCTCCTAACCATGGATGAGGTGCTGGAACGTCTCCTAACATTGGGTCTAAAAGAATTTTTTTATCATCAATTTCTAGAAGAAAAGCGGAATGCCCAAACCAAACTACTCTTGTAAGAGAATCGTTATTTACAATCTCCTCTTTGCCAATTTTTAAAATATCAAGTTCTCTAGATGGACGTTGATTTTGAACGCCATTAACGTACTCTTTTAACGTTGCCCATAAACTATCGGCATTCATATCAAGAGAGGTTGGCATTAAATTATAGAAACCTTCATCGTTATAGTGTCCTGATTCTTTGTATCTATTTATATCGTTATCGGTATGTGAACCACCAAACTCTGGACTAAAGTTGATAAATAATGTACCTATAATGACAACGGATAACACCAAAAACAAGATCCCAAATGCTAGGAATCGGAATATTTTTCTTAAAGACATAAATAGAAGTATAAATTTGAATTATTGAAGATAATGCTTTCCATCAAAAAATCATTTATTAAATTATTTTTTGTCAGTCTTAGATAATAAGTTGTCATTAAAATACGAATCAAATTAATTACCTATCATCTAATTTATATTATGAAAAAACTATCCTTATTAATTGCATTTGTTTTTGGTATTATCATCATTAACTCAACAGCATCACAAGCACAAGATTTTTATGTAGGTGGTAACCTTGGTAACTCTTTCATTAATCATAAAGTTACAGACATCAGCGGAAATGATTTTTCATTTGATAAAAATGCATTTGCCTGGAAATTATATGGTGGTATTGGCAGCCGTCATTTAGGTGTAGAAGGTGGTTACCGTTCGTTAGGTAAGGTAACAGATTATGCTGCTAACCATTCTCTAGAATCAACAATTTCAGGATGGGATGTAGCTGCAAAAGGAACTTTACGTGCAGGTCCAATTTTCGCTTTTGGTAAAGCAGGAGCCTTTTTTGCACGATACGAGAACGAAGCAATTCCATCAACAGGAGGTGTTCCAGTTTCAGAAATTGAAAACAATACCAAGTTCTTATGGGGCGTAGGCGCAGGTGTTGAACTTGGAAAATTAGAACTCCGTTTAGAATGGGAAAACATGGATATGAGTAGTGATAACAATCTTTCTATGTTGACAGTAGGTGCTGCTTTCCATTTCGGAGATCAAGACTAGAAATAATATTAATCAATAACTATCTAGCCAAGACTAGGTACTTATCGAGCGAATACTTTTAAGCGATTGGTGTACTATCAATCGCTTTTTTCATACCTTATAATTTAATATTCATTGACTTAATATGAATAAATTGTTACATTATAAATATGAAACTCAAATACTATTTCTCAATTATCATCTTCCTTCTTTTCGCCCATAAATCATTTTCCCAATATTATTTCGGTGGAAATATCGGTTTTGGTTATTCAAATCATAGTTTGGCTGAAGTCGGGAATGTCTATTTTGAATCACAAGGACAAACTACCTTTTGGAAAATCTTTACGGGTTACCAATTAGATTTTTTTGGAATGGAGGTTTCTTACCGTGACAATGGCACATTAAAAGTCGAAAATCCCACTTATTATTTTAACTACTACAACCGGGGGATAGACGTCATGGGTTTTGGTAGGTTTCAATGGAAAAGATTCAACTTGAAAGGGAAAGCCGGTGCTTTTTACAGCAATACAACCACTAATTTTGTTGTCAAAAAAACGTTACCAAGTCAAAATAATAGTGTTCAACTTACCAAGTATAGCAATGATGCTAACGAAACTCATTTTATTTATGGGGTAAGTTTAGGTATTCATCTTATAAGGTCAATACAATTTCAGATTGAATATGAAAATATCTACCTTGAGGAGGAACAACTAAGTAGCCTTAGTTTTGGGTTGACCTATCTATTATCAAAAAAATAATTGAGCAGATGCAACCTATTAAATTTCTTATTGTCATTAAACCATACTATTATAAATTATAACATTAAACTCCATATGAAAACTCTAATAAACATTTTCATCTTATTCACATTAACTTCAACAGCTTTATTTGCTCAAAAAAATCAAACAAAAGATTATAAAGTGGATTCATTTGAAAAAATTGAATTAAGCGGTGGTTATCACGTTGTTTTAATTCAAGGCAACCAACATGGAGTCTTTGTTAATGGCAAACAAAAAGAAATTGATGAGTTAAAAGTCTACGTAAAAAACAATACTCTTTATGTTGATAATCACAAAGGAAAAGATGGACATAACGAGACAGATAAGACAAGCATGGTTGTACAAATTACTTTTGAAAATCTTGAGGAAATGGAATGTGCAATTGCAGGTAATATTGAAAGTGAAGGACTATTGAAATTCAACTCTTTTGAATTAGAATATACTGGCGTTGGAAAATTAAAATTAAACATGGAAGCCAAAGACCTTGATGTTGAAGTGACAGGTGTTGGTTCTGTTGAGTTTGAAGGAAAAGCACAGACTGCCAAATTTGAAGGTACAGGAGTTGGTTCATTTGATGCACGTAAATTACTTGTTCGTGATCTTGAAGGAACTTGGACAGGCATCGGTAACATGAAGGTGAATGCTTACAATACTTGTAAAATTAGCTCTGCTGGTATTGGAAGTGTAAAGAACTATAATGACATGAAGGATAATTAATTATTCTTTGATGTTGCTTTTAATTCTATTTTTTTTTCTCTAAGTTTCTCTTTCAAAACAACTATCAAGAAAAACACCTTGCAATAAACACATGAAAGATAAACTTCAAGAATTAGAGAAAATGAACCGCCTAGCCGAATTAGGGGGCGGTGAAAAAAGAATTGAAGCGCAACATAAAAAAGGAAAATTAACCGCAAGAGAACGTCTACTTTTACTTTTAGATGAAGGTACATTTCATGAAGTAGGTAAACTCGTTCGACATAGAGAAACTCAGTTTGGCTTAGACAAAGAACATTATCTCGGAGATGGTGTTGTGACAGGTTATGGAAAAGTAGCGGGTCGATTGGTCTATGTTTTCTCTCAAGATTTTACCGTTTTTGGTGGATCATTATCTGAGTCTCACGCAGAGAAAATCTGTAAGATAATGGACATGGCCATGAAAAATGGAGCCCCTATTATTGGATTAAACGATTCCGGCGGTGCCCGTATTCAAGAAGGGGTAAAGTCTCTTGGCGGCTATGCTGATATTTTCTTTAAAAACACGATGGCTTCGGGGGTGATCCCTCAAATATCTTGTATTATGGGACCTTGTGCGGGTGGAGCCGTTTACTCCCCTGCCATTACTGATTTTATTATGATGGTCGAGCAAACTTCTTACATGTTTGTGACTGGACCAAACGTAGTAAAAACAGTAACTCACGAGGAAGTTACTTCCGAAGATTTAGGTGGGGCTTCTGCACATTCCACTAAAAGTGGTGTTACACACTTTAAGGCTCCTAACGAAGCGATTGCTTTAAAGAAATTGAGAAAGTTGCTTTCTTATCTCCCTCAAAACTGTGAAGAAGAAGCTCCACAATATCCATATGAGACGGATCAAGAAGAAACTCGTGTCGAATTAAATAGTATAGTTCCTGACAACCCCAATCAACCTTATGATATAAGAGAAGTCGTAGTTGGCTGTGTCGACAAAGATAGTTTCTTTGAAGTACACGAAGACTATGCAGAAAATATTGTGGTTGGTTTTGCAAGAATGGGTGGTCGTAGTATAGGAATTGTTGGTAATCAGCCTGCAGTTTTAGCAGGTGTACTAGATATTAATGCCTCCAAAAAAGCCGCACGTTTTGTTCGTTTCTGTGATGCTTTCAATATTCCACTTTTAGTTTTTGAAGATGTACCTGGCTTCCTTCCAGGCACAGATCAGGAATGGAACGGAATTATCTCTAACGGAGCTAAATTATTATATGCATTTTGTGAAGCCACTGTTCCTAGAATTACAGTCATTACAAGAAAAGCCTACGGCGGTGCCTATGATGTAATGAACTCTAAACATATTGGGGCTGATTTAAATTACGCTTGGCCTACAGCAGAAATAGCGGTTATGGGTGCTCAAGGTGCAGCAGAAATCATCTTTAAAAAAGAGATTAAAGAAGCCAAAGATCCAGAAGCCAAATTACAGGAGAAGATTGATGAATATACTGATGAGTTTGCCAACCCGTACCGAGCAGCTTACAGAGGTTATATTGATGAAGTCATCCTACCTGAAAAAACAAGGGAGCGATTAATTTCTGCTTTTGAGATGTTGAGTAATAAGGTGGATCACCTTCCGAAGAAAAAACATGGAAATATTCCACTTTAGCAGTATATTGAAAAGGTTGTATCATAATAATTGATACAACCTTTTATTTTACATACAAAGACAATTATAAACTGTCTGACTCCAATTATATTAAGATGCGTAACATTTTATTTTTACTTCTAACATCATCACTTTCCTCTCTTTTTGCACAGTACAAACATGCTCCAAAAGATTATATTTCGGCTGATTTTCATGTTAAAAGAAGAGCAGAGTTGATAAAGAAGATGCCTAAAAATAGTGTTGCCATATTTTTTGCCAATCCTATAAGAAATAGGGCAAATGATGTCAACTTTATCTATCATCCCGACCCTGACTTTTATTATCTAACTGGCTACAGAGAACCTAATGCTGTCTTAGTTTTATTTTCTGAACAAACCAATGTGTTCGGCACCCCTACCCAAGAAGTGATTTATGTTCAACCAAAAGATGAATATGATGAACGTTGGAATGGTGCTCGATTAGGCGTTGAAGGCACTAAAGAAACATTGAAAATAGCCACAGTGTTATCAAATGAAGAGTTTAAAAACATTCCTATCGATTTTACATCATTTGATTATTTACTTACGTTTGATCCTCATCGAGATTCAAGGGATGATATATATGCTACAAACGACTTGTATGATTTGATTCAATCATTTAAAAAGAAAGCCAATTATCCGAAGTATTTAAATCCTGCATCAGAAAAAGTATATGAAGCAATGAAAAGGACTACCCTTCAAAATGCTTCGAATGTAGCAAAAGTAGTTGGACAGCAATTAAGGTATACTAGCGTACTTCGATTAGATCAAAATATAATCAATTTCCTTTCTGCACAAGACAATGAAAAGCGTATGGAAGTGGTACAAACCCTTCCCGAAACCAATATAGTGATCTCAGTATTGGATAGTTTAATGAGCGATTTACGTCAGATTAAAACCCAAGAAGAAATTACTTTGCTCAGAAAGGCCGCTGAAATGTCGGCTATTGGACAGAATGAAGTCATGAAAGCGATACAGCCGGGAATGTCAGAAACTGAAGTGCAAGGCATACATGAGTTTGTATATAAAAAATTTAGTGCGAAAGCTGTTGGTTATCCAAGTATTGTTGGTGCTGGGGAAAACGGTTGTATGCTACATTACATCAGTAATAACAAACCAAAACTAGAAGATGGAGAATTAATTTTGATGGATTGTGGGGCAGAATATAGAGGATATACTGCCGATGTTACACGTACGATTCCTGTAAATGGCACTTTTTCAAAAGAGCAAAAACAGATTTATGATATTGTCCTCGAAGCACAAAATAAATGTATAGAAATGTGTGTGGCAGGTAAATCGTTTAGCGAGATATATAAGCGATCTACTGACATTATAGGTAAAGGCTTAACCAAACTCAAAATTATTCCTTCTCCTGAATATTATGATACTTATTTTCCTCATGGATTGATGCATCATATTGGATTGGATGTACATGACAAGGGACACTATCAAACACTCGAAAACAACATGGTGGTAACCGTAGAGCCAGGAATTTATATCCCCCTAAATAGTGATTGTGATGAAAAATGGTGGGGTATTGGGGTAAGAATTGAAGATGATATTTTGATCACTCCTCAAGGTCCTTTAAATTTATCAGAGAAAGCACCAAGAACTACAGAAGAAATAGAAGATCTGATGAAAAAGGAAAGTGTTTTTAATCAGCTAGTTCTTCCAGATTTAGAATAATTTTCAACCCAAACACAATATTTCAAAAGAATACTTGTTTTAAAGTTAATAAGGCATCATTGCATTAATGAGATTCCTAATTGTATTCATACTACTTTATTTCAACACCTCTTTTAAACAAACATCCTTCGTGTTGAATAACGCCCTGTTGGAACAGTCTATTGAGATTGAAAAACAGGGGTTCAATAAGTTGAACTCATCCCTTCATTACGAACTGAATGTCTCTTATCCCAAAGTAAAATGCTCTGGAAAAATAGATCTAGAACATAAGATTAACTTGGATATTCAGAACATTCTTTTTATGGCTATTAACGATTTCAGAGCTAAAATTACTAGTGTAAAAGCTGAAAAAGGGGCGATTGGCCTGAGCTACCTTAACCTTGATTATAACGTATTCCATAACAACAATGGCATTTTAAGTATCTCCTTTAAAAAGGATACATACTATAATGGTATTGATGATATTGATATCAAAAAGCTCGCTTATAATTATGATGCCACCAACAAACGTAAAATTCAGTTATCAGATTTATTCAAAGGAGATATCGATTACAAAGATCAACTATTTGATTTCATCAAAGACAATCTTGGTCATGGTAAGAAATTGAAAAAAGAGGTACTTAATTCCTTTTGTATTCAAGAAGAAGGCATTGTTTTCTTATTGGATAAAACGAGATGCAAAGGGAAAGAATGTCCAGATAATGTGATGGTGAAGTGGGGTCAGATGTCTGGGTTGTTGAGTGAGTATGGGGAAGGGTTTATGTAAGAATTAGAAGTAAGAGGTAAGAGGTAAGGGTGGCTTCTGGAATTTATGGAGATTTGAGGTTGGAATTAGGAGTTAGGAGTTAGGAGTTTTTATATTATTCATCTTTAGAAATTCTGATATTAAAAACTGCTGTTTGTCAATTAATTATCACTCAAATTCTAAAATAATCTCCCCATGAATTTCTGATTCATCTGTTTCATTTTCAAGCTTCATAAAATTCAGCATCTTTTCTGCCTCAATTTCATTCATCTTTTTTTCATCTGGGAAAAATGCTCTATTGCTATTTAACTGATGGAATAATTCATTTATAGTAGCATCAGAATAACGACTATCGTGTTGTACTTTATCTCCCCAAACATATCTGTTTTCAAATTCTGCTAAGAGGCCGATTTGAGGACTAAAATATATAATTGATAAAGGGTAATATGCTTCATAGCATTTTCTATCTGATAGTTTCTGAAACTTATAAACATCAAAAACTTCATTTGATGCCATAATTGAAAGATGATCATTGAACCTGAAATAAGTTTTTATTATTTCATTTTGCCCCAACCTTGTAATTTTAGATAAACTATCGTTTTCAAAAAATGAAAATGTTTCGATACAATCTTCACTTAAATAATATTCAAATGTTTTTGTGTTGTTCTTGTCCTTAAAAACAGTTAGTTGATAATTTCTACTTTTGGAGGAATCTGAAATGTTTATTTTGTAGTTTTTGTATTCTATCTCCCCTTTATACATCAACTCTTGCAATTCTATATCTTCATCAATAGTATCTTTACAAGATGAAAGGAATGATATCAACCCAACAAAAATTAAATATTTAGGCTTCATAAATAGATTGTCTTTTAATTTTTATTATTCTCTTTAAACGACATTTTGTACCAATGAATTAACCTTATTGACTAAAGTCATCCTCCTCCATTTCATAAATATCCAATTCTAATACATCTTCAATATCTTCTTCAACATCATTAATTATAATTTTTTTTAAATTATTTATTCTAGAATAAAAATTCTTGACCAACTCTTCTTCATCAGGATAAAACTGTTTGTTTTGGCTTAGTGTTGAATTTATTTTAGTAAAACTATCTTTATGATATCTTGTATCAGATAGCACATATGTTTTAGAGGTGCTGAAACTATAATTACATATCAAACCCAAATCCGGATTAAAATACGTTCTAGATTGGTAACAAGATCCGCAGCTACAGATTCGGTCTGATAATTTTCTGAATTTATAAACATCAATAATGTCTCCCTCAAATTCTATTTGAACCTGATCTTTTAAATCGTATTTTTTGACAGACTCCTTCTTCCCGTCTACCATATCCACTCTAGTTAAACTGTCATTTGGATAAATTGTATAGGTTATGATATAATGTTTGAAATAAAAATATTCAAATGATTTAGAACCATCATTATTTTTATAAATCGATAAAATGACATTATTGGTTGAGTTCCACCATCTTGCTTCAGGATTTATTAAATCATGATTCTGATGTACTGCCTCCCCTTTATACACCAACTCCTGCAATCCCATATCTTCATCAATAGTATCTTTACAGGAATAGAAAAGTGTAATTACAATACAAAGTAATAGTTTGATTTTCATTAGTTTATTGGTTTTATATTGAAGAGTTAAAAAGGATACTTTATATCAAAAACCCCGGAATGAATTTCCGAGGCTTTTGTTATTAATTTTATTTTTCTTCCTTTTTCTTAAAAATGATACTATTCAACATTTCCACCTCGTCTTCAGAGAAATCGTCGAACCATTCTTTCATTTTCTTTACGGCTAAATCCTTATGATCTTCTTTAATGCAAACTGCGGCATAACTTAGAGCCGCTAGAACTACAGAAAAATCATCGGCAAAACCGACTACAGGAATAAAATCTGGAATCAAATCAAATGGTACTAAGAGGTAGCCTAGTGCACCTGCAATAGCTGCTTTCGCTTTCGATGGCGTATCATTATCAATGTACATGAAAAATAATATCAATCCAGCATAAACCACTTTTTGACCCGCTTTTTTAACAATCTTAAATAGGGATTGCAGGAAATCGTTTTCTTTAAATTTAGTAGCGTATTTATCTACATCAATGTTCTCTAGGTTTATCTTTTTCATTGTTTATTAATTTTCAATTTATTCAAATTCATAGTTCCAATTCCTAACTCCTAACTCAAATTACCAAGAATTACAAGAATCTCCCCCTTACCTCTTACTTCTTCCCTCTTACTTCAACTACGCTCCTTCCCCTCCATCATCCTGACTATCCATCGTATGTCCACTCTCATCTATCCCACCAGATCTTTCCAAGATTTTAAGCGACCCCAAGTAAAATGGTTCCTCATCGAAATAGATATCGAAGTCGTCTTCATCGGCGTCTCCGTCCCATTCTCTTTTGGTGTGGAGAATAGAAGTGAATTGAGGTAGAATTTCTTGATCAAAGGATGGTAATAATATAGCATAAGAACCCATTTCCTTAATCACCTCCATTTTTTTATCTACGCTCATAGCATATTTATACGCATGGTTTCTTTCTTTGAGGTATGAAATCACATCACCTACTAATAGAATACCTTTTTCATTTAGGGTGATGCTGGAACGTAACACATCAATCAGGTTTTCTCTAATGTAAGGCTTAATTTGATGTTCTTCTTTCAGGAATTCCTTTAGAAACTTTTTGTAAGTAATATCCGATTCCACCTTTGACAATAGATCACGAGTACTTATTTGAAGGTTATTATTGTTATAAAAATATTGAAGAAAACACTTCTCGAAATTTCTAGCCATAAAACCTTTAAAGTGTTTCCCCACTTTCAAAATGGTTTTCTTTTTCGTTACATCGGCCCCACCCACTCCATCGAGTACTCTTTCAAAGACAAGATAGATTAAAGTGTATCTCATTAGTATTTTACCGTCAATAGTATTCGATCGGGTAAGCAATGCAATTTCGGCAGGTCTTAATTGTAACTGTTTAAAATCCATAGTTCTATTGGGAATATCATTATCTAATGGTACACACTATACACAGGGTATCTTCGATAAGATGTTTCTTTATGATTGGAACGGTCGTATATGAAATTTAACTGCTTATAGGCACTTTTCCTCATTTCGGGGTCCCTTTTCTTGGCATCTTCCAATTCTTTTAGCAATTGAGGGTTTTCTTTTAACAATTTTGCCGCTTTATCCTCAAAAACATAAGATGAAAAATGTTCTTTTTGTTGAAGAATCGCATCAAAGAAGTTCCAAGCAAAGTAACTGTCTTGTGCTCTAGCGGTTAGTACTTCCACTAAAAATCGTTTGGATTGATTATCGGTTTTAATCAAATAATCTCCTTTTAGAAATTTGATATTTTCCTCTTTTTCTGATGTTTTGATATCATAATGGAGGTAATGCCCTTCGTAGGGTGATTTTACCGTTTGATAATCTTCGATATAAGTAGTCATTACTTGTTTTTCTATATCAGTAGGTAATTCTTCTACATCTATATTGTTTTGCTTCAGCATTTCTACTACTTTTTGATATCCCTTTGGAATAATATAAGCTGCAGGAACCTTCACACTATCCACCACAGTAAGACCTGAATAGAAAGGTATTTTGTTATTGTATGGTTTCGATCGATCATAATACAATCGGTCCAATCCTGATACTTTACTTTTGATGATTTCACCTTCATACCCTTTAAAATTTAAAGTGTCTGCAACCGATTCATCAATTTGCCATTTGATAGGTAGATAAGTGGCTAATTGTTGTTGGTTTCTTTCTTTTTTCATCACTTGAGTTAGTGCATCTCCTTTTTCTTCCAAGAGTAAAATACTTTGTTTCAGAAACTCATAGGTCGCTTGAGTTCTTTGTTTAAAAGGCTTCAGCATATGGGTTTCAATCACATAACTAGGCACATTAAATAAGGCTGCATAACCAGAAGAATATCTTGGAGAATCGTAAAACTGACGGTAACCTTTATCAGGAGTCGTACCCCAAACATTTACATAAGGAACTATCGGCCATCCTTTTTCTTCCATATTTTTCTCGAAATAAGGATTCATGGTCGATTTCACGAATTTCCCGACCTCTCCTAATTTTCCTTCATGAGAAGCAAGATAAGTCAAGGTGTATTGATAATCTGCTCCGTTACTCACATGCGTATCGATAAATAAATCTGGTTGAATCAAATGGAAAATTTCGGCAAGCGTTTTCATGTTCTTGGAATCCATCTTGATAAAATCACGGTTTAAGTCCAAGTTCTGCGCATTTCCTCTAAAGCCATAGGAATGAGGTCCTTCTTGATTGGCCCTGGTTCCTGTATTTCTATTTAGTGCTCCTCCAATATTGTAAAAGGGAATAAAAGCGATGATGGTATTTTTCACCTCAAAATCCTCTTTTCCTTGAAGAATATTTCTTACTAGCATAAAAGAGGCGTCTACACCATCAGGTTCTCCTGGGTGTATGGCATTATTTATTAGAAGGACATTTTTTTCCTTGAAATCGGTTGGCAGGTAATTTTCATCTGGAGTGTAAATACCTAAATGCAAAGGATAACCGGCATCAGTTGTTCCATATTCCAATACATGAAACTTCTCGTAATGCTTATTTAATTTTTGTAAGTAGTCGATTCCTTCTTGGTAAGTGAACGTTTCCTTTCCGTCGGTCTTCTCAAAAACGGTTGACCAATCTACTTCTTCAGAAAGTGGTTGTTCTTGTTTAGTATCGCAGCTTATCAAAAAGCCAATGAGTATGAATTGGTAAAAAAAGTATTTCTTCACGAGAATTATGGTATTTTAAAAAGTTCTTATTTACATAAATTTCTAATTTTTAATTCAATTGAGCAAAAGATAATTATATTGTATTTCAATACTCATTTAATCAATCAATGACATTTAAAAATTCCAGAGTCAAAAAAATTACTGTAGGACTCCTATTCCTACTATGTATGTTTTACTTTTTAGTGGCTTTATTGGCTTATGGAGAGTCGGTTTTAATCCGAACCAACCAAGGCGTAAGTCACCTAGAAGAAGAAAAACACAACCACTCTTTTGATACTACTTTATTGGACAGCGTTACTGAAGAAAACTTTAGTATACCTTCCGATTTTGGATACAATTTAAGTGGGTCTTGGTTGAAGGTTCCTGAAAACAAATTCCACCTTACAATGGTTATGGTGCATGGAGTAACACATGATCGTTGGAGAATGATGCGTTATGCTCAGGTCTACTTAAGACATGGTATTGATGTGGTTTTGTACGATCATAGAAAACATGGTTTAAGTGGGGGTGACGAAGTTTCTTTTGGTTATTTCGAAAGCAAGGACTTGGAAAAAGTGATTCAATGGACTAAAAACAAACAACAAGATCATTGGATTGGTGCTCATGGGGAGTCATTAGGAGCCGCTACAGTTTGTATGCATTCTGGTATTAATGAAGAAACGCATTCTGTAAATTTCTACATCTCGGATTGTGCTTTTTCTGATACTGAAGATTTATTGACTTTAAGAGCCAAAGAAGATATGGGGTTACCAGATCTAGGATTTGTAGAAGCGACTAGTCTTATGGCAAGGGTACGTGCCGGTTTCTTTTTTAGTGATAGTTCTCCCCGAGAAAAAGTGGCCCAATCTAAGGTTCCATTCTTATTTATCCATGGGATATCAGACACTTATATTCCTAAGGAAATGACTGAGGAGATGTATGCCATGAAACAACATGGAGAGAAATTTTTATGGTTAGTTGAAGGGGCAGAACATGCCAAATCCATATCAGTTGCACCTAAACAATACGAAACAAAAGTGATGGAATATATACATACCATCATTTCACAAATTAATATTCACCATCATAATAATTAAACACTGTGGAATACAGAACTAGTACAACAAACATCAAAGTAAGAAGTTATCATATTGATAGTTACCAACATGTCAACAACATGAGGTACATGGAATTTCTTGAAGAAGCAAGATGGACACACTTTGAAGGGAATAAAACTCTTGAAACAGTCGCTAAAAGTGGTGTTGGGTTTGTTATTGCAAACTATAATATCGATTATTTGTATCCAGCAAGTATGGATCAAACACTTGAAATTAAAACGTCTCTAGCCAAAATGGGAAAAAAGAGTGTCGTATTTAAACAAGAAATTTTTATTAAAGAAAATCAAAAACAAGCCTTATCTGCTACTGTAACTTTAGTATCTTTTGATATCAAAACACAATTACCTGCTGAAATTACAGAAGAGATGAGAGCTGAAATCATAAAATAACACTTATGAGTATTTCGATTCAACATAGACTTTTAAAACTAGGCTTAAACCTAACGGCAATAGCTTTTCCATCGGAGAACATCAACCTCACTTTGTTAAGGGAGTCTACCGAACTAGTGTCTTTATTTGCACTACTTCCTTGGGGAGTTAAAGCTAAGAAATTGACCTTAGATGGTATCACAGCAGAGGTTATTTCGCCTGTAAAAGAACATGTTGAAAAGAAAGCTTTATTGTATTTACATGGAGGAGGTTACGCCATTGGTTCTTCTCAAACTCATCGTTCTTTAGTGGGAAAGATTGTAGATGAAACCAAAGTGACCGCCGTATTGGTGAATTACAGAAAAATTCCAGAATTTCCTTGCCCAGCAGCCATAGAAGATGCACTTAAAGGGTATCAATATCTATTAGATTTAGGATATCATCCTGATCAAATAGCAGTGGCCGGAGATTCTGCCGGTGGAGGCCTGGTCTGTTCTTTCTTTTTTATGTTGAATGAATTGAAGAAAGACTTACCAAAATGTGGCATCTGTTTGTCACCTTGGATGGATTTAGAACATACTGGTTCCTCTACAGTAGATAATAAGTATTCTGATCCTTTTGTAAAAGTGAATGAAATGCAGAATTGGGCACAAGTATATGCTGGGAACAAACCCCTTAAAGACCCAATGGTTTCTCCGCTTAATGGTAATTTCTCCAACTTCCCTCCCATGTTGATTCAAACATCTAGCAACGAAGTATTGTACAGCGACAGTACACGTTTAAGAGACAAATTGATGGAAGCAAAAAGAGAAGTGACTTACCAAGAATGGGACGGTTTAATTCATTGGTGGCAACTGTTTTGGCGATTTATTCCAGAATCTGAAGATGCCATCAATAAAGTCTGTGATTTTCTGAACTCTAAACTAAAAGTTTCGTAAATTAAAATATCTAAAAAAATGGGTACTGAAATTATAAATGATTGTTCATTCATTTATTTTTCATACCTTTGTGTAAGCAATAGAACTTCACCGTTATTATTGTTTTGCACAAATAAAAATCACACTTTATAACGCAAAAAAATATGGAAGAGTTACTAAAAAAAATCGTTTACACTGGAGTGGGTATCACAGCATTTACAGTGGAGAAAATTAACGAGATAGTAGACAAACTTGTAGCTGAAGAAAAAATCACTTCTGAAGAAGGTAAAAAGATCGTAGATGAGCTTGTAGCCAACACTGAAGCGAAGAAAGAGGAGTTTGAAGGACAGGTGAAGTCTCTAGTAGAAAAATTTACATCGTCTATGGATTTTGATTTTGATAAAATCACTTCAATGTTCAAAGGCAATGATTCTGAAGAAGTAGAAATTCTAAAAGCTCGTATTGAAGCTTTAGAAGCACAACAAGCAGCAAATGCTAAAGAATCTACATCTTCAGAGTCATCGGAAGCGTAAGCTTTCTGGTACTTTTGTGATGTGTGTGACCGACACTATTGTATAAATACAATAATGTCGGTCCTTTTTTTTATACATTATGCAATCGATTGCGGATTCTTAATAAAAATCTGTATTTTTACCGATGTAAGAATTTATTGTTGATATTATTTTGTCTGTTCGATTATTTAACTTGAGGTATATCAAGAAATTCTACTACTAACACGATTGTATATTCTCTGCTGTAAAATACACAACTTACTTAAATAACACATCTTCAATAACTTACACACATAAAATACATTTTTATAATCATAACCCCTATGATAGATAAACTTACGGCATCTGTAGGCACAGCTCTCGATCGTTTTATTCAACAAAAACAAGAGCAATTTCCTTATGCTACAGGTGAACTCTCTCAATTATTGAGAGACATTGCCTTGGCTTCCAAAATTATTAACCGTGAAATTAACCGAGCAGGTTTAGCGGGTATTGAAGGAGGAGCAGGATCTAATAATGTGCAAGGAGAAGCACAACAGAAACTAGACATGATTGCCGACGTGCGATTTACAAGAGCCCTTTCAAAAGGCGGAGAAACTTGCGGTATTGTTTCAGAAGAAATGGATGATATTATCGATACAGGTAATCATCATGCAAAATACATTGTCACAATAGATCCACTAGATGGATCTTCTAACATTGACGTAAATGTATTAGTAGGTACAATTTTTTCAATCTACAGAAGACGCTCCCCTATTGGCCGTCCACCAACTGAGGAAGATATGCTTCAACAAGGAACTGAACAAATTGCTGCCGGTTATGTTCTTTACGGATCATCGACTATGCTGGTGTATTCTACTGGCTATGGGGTAAATGGTTTTACATACGAACCTTCTTTGGGTGAATACTTCTTATCTCACCCCAACATGCAATGTAAAGAAGACGGATCCATTTTCTCTATAAACGAAGGAGGCTACAATACCTTCCCTGAAGGCCTGAAAGAATATATCGAAACTTGTAAAGAGAGGGAATATTCTGCTCGATACATCGGTTCTTTAGTGGGAGATTTCCATAGAAACCTTTTAAAAGGCGGAATCTATATCTACCCTTCTACTTCTAAATATTCAAAAGGAAAACTAAGATTGCTTTACGAATGTAATGCCTTGGCATTCCTTGCTGAACAATCTGGAGGTATGGCAACGAATGGATACAAACGAATATTGGAATTAAAACCTACCGAACTACACGAAAGGACACCCTTCTATGTAGGCTCTAAAAACATGGTGGAAGAAGCAATGCGCTGCTTACAACAACTAGAAAAGGTAGAAAAAATATAATAAACCCTTGTGAGGCTGATTTTTAACATCAGCCTCATTTTTTTATTAGCATAAATATTTTTAGTTAATAGTTTTGTTTTGAATTAAACATTCTGATTTTTTTTGATGTTATTTGGAAGATTACAACTTTCATCAAACATTATCAAAATGTCATTGACTAGAAACGAAAAACTAACACTTTATATGCTAGCGGCCATAAGTTTTACAAATATCTTAGATTTTGTTGTGCTTATGCCCCTTGGTCATACATTGCAAGAAACTTTCGACATGACTCCCTTTGAGTGGAGTGCTGTTGTTTCATCATATACTTTAGCAGCCGCAGTATCAGGTTTACTTTCCATTTTTATCATTGATAAATTTGAAAGAAAGAAGATGTTTTTAAGCATCTACTTCTTCTTTACAATAGGTACATTTTTATGTGGTATTGCTACGACATATCAATTCTTATTGGTTGCACGATTATTCACTGGTATTTTTGGTGGATTAATCAATGCGGCTTTGTTTACGATTGTAGGCGATTTATTACCAGAAAATAAAAGAGGTACAGGCATCGGGATCTTAATGACGGGCTTTGCTGTATCTTCTGCTGTTGGTGTACCTATCGGGTTATACCTAGGAGTAAAAATTGATTGGCATGCTCCTTTCCTAATTATATCCGCTCTAGCAGCCATATTATGGGTGGTCAGCTATAAGAGACTTCCGGTACTTGATGGGCATCTAACCCATAAAAACACAAAAACTTCTTTCGCAACACCTTTATTAATGGTACTTAAGAATAAAAAGCAGTTGACAGGTTTATTTGCTTTGTCGTTGGTATTCTTTGGGCATTTTATCATTATTCCATTCTTCACTCCTTATTTGGTATCAAATATTGGGTTCGAAGACCAACAACTTACTTGGATTTATTTCTTTGGAGGTATCGCTACTATCTACTTTTCACCTAAAATTGGCCAATGGTCTGATAAATTTGGCAAATACAAAACGTTTGTCATCATTTCCTTCATTACCATCCTACCCGTTTTAGTTTTAACGAATGTTGCTCCAATGAGTATTCCTTTTGTATTGGTATTATCTACTATTATGTTTATTTGTGGGTCACGTTCTATCCCCGCAAATGCATTACTTATAAATACCACAACAGCGGCACAGAGAGGTAGTTTTATGAGTATCCGTTCTTCTGTTCAGAATCTTTCACAAGGAGCAGCATCTTTTGCTTCTGGATTGATTATCACAACAAATTCGATAGATCAAACTTTAAATCATTATAATATTTTAGGATACATAAGCGTGACTGCAACAATGTTTGGTGTTGTGTTTTTCAAGTATTTGAAAGATAAGCCTGTAAGTAACACCCAAAAAGAATCTATATCCGTTCATTAATTTATCTTTGTATGCTAGATCAAAAAATCAATCATTTGTACTAAATCAAGTGATACTGATTTGGCGTGTTATTTTAAAATCCATTATTAATGAATCAATCATCAAGAAGATATTTCCCTTATTCTGAACACCTTAAACAAAAATATGGTGGAAGAATCCAGAAAGTTTCTATTCATGCAGACTTCACTTGTCCTAATAGAGATGGATCTTTAGGATATGGTGGTTGTACCTTCTGTAATAACGATAGTTTCGTACCTAATTATCTTCATGACGGTATGAAAAGTATTACCGAACAGATTGATCATGGCATGGAGTTCTTACCAGGAAGATACCATAGTGCGAAAGCTTTTGTAGGATATTTCCAAGCGTATTCGAATACTTATGGCACGGTAGAACACCTAAAGAGAATTTATTCTGAAGCCCTTGAACATGAGAAGATTGACGGACTAGTAATTGGTACACGTCCCGATTGTCTTTCTGATGAGCAATTGGATTATTTAGCCGATCTGGCCAAAGATCATTATATTTTTATTGAGTTTGGGATAGAATCTTGCTATAATAAGACATTAGAAAGGGTAAATAGAGGTCACTCTTACGAAGATTCTGTTGAGGCTATAAAGAAAGTTGCCGATAGAGGTATACCTGTGGCAGGCCATATGCTGTTTGGATTACCAGGTGAAAGCAGAGAAGAAACCTTAGCACAAGCGGAAATGATTTCAGAGTTACCTTTGGGGTCTGTAAAATTTCATCAGCTTCAGATTGTAAAAGGAACGATTATGGCAAAACAATACAAAGAAGACCCTAATCAGTTTCCATTATTTCAACCTGATGAGTATGTTGATTTCATGGTGGATTTCTTAGAAAGACTTCGTCCTGATATGGCCATCCAACGTTTTAGTAGCGATACACCGATTAACCTTAGAATGGCACCTAATTGGGGAATCCGTCCAAATCAAATTCAATTGATGATTGAAAAGAGATTAAAAGAAAGAGATACCTATCAAGGTAAATTATATAAATAGAATCAGAAAACTAGGTTCCGTTATCAAATAGATATTTTGATAATGATAAAAAAATAGAAAGAGATAAATAGAGTCAAAGAGCGATTGGTGAGCAATTTACTCTATTTTAGAGCCGTTTGTAAGGGAAGTTACAACGGCTTTCTTTATTTTTGTAGAGAAGAAAAGATCAAATTTGAAGAATCAAAATGGCATACATCGATTATTATAAAGTTTTAGGAATTGATAAAAGTGCATCTCAAAGTGAGATCAAAAAAGCATATAGAAAATTGGCCCGTCAATATCATCCTGATAAAAACCCTGATGATAAAGCCGCTCAGAAGAAATTTCAAGAGGTAAACGAAGCCAATGAGGTATTAAGTGATCCAGATAAAAGAAAGAAATACGATAAATACGGTAAAGATTGGGAACATGCCGATCAGTTTGAATCTCAAGGCTTCGGTGGTGGAGGCTTTGGCGGTTTTGGTCAAGGCGGAGGCGGCTTTGGTGGTTTTGGTAACTTTGACCAAGGTGGCGATTTCTCCGATTTCTTTAATTCCATGTTTGGTGGAGGAGGCAGAAGAGCTCCAAGACCTCAAAAAGGTGGTGATTTTAAAGTGAATATCAATTTAGATCTTACGGAAGTGTATGAAACACAGAAGAAAACCTATAAGATCAATCAGAAAAATATTCGTGTTACAATCCCTGCCGGTATTGAAGATGGTCAGACAATCAAAATAAAAGGACACGGTAAAGATGGCATTAACGGAGGAGAGAAAGGCGACTTACTCATGACCTTTAATATTAGTAACTCCACTCCTTTCGAACGTAAAGGGGCCGATCTTTACAATACAGTCGATATTGATTTATATACTGCTATCCTTGGTGGTGAAATTACTATCGATACTTTCACTGGAAAAGTAAAGCTAAAAGTCGCTGCAGGAACACAAAACAATACAAAAGTTAAATTATCTGGAAAAGGCTTTGCCATCTATAAATCGGATAATAACTACGGTAACCTATATATTACCTACAACGTTGTGATTCCTAAAAACTTATCAGAAGAGCAAAAATCTCTATTTCAACAACTGAGAGATTTATCTTAATCAAAACGATGATTAAAATCAGCTACTCTGTTGGATAGATAGTAACAATTGTTTATTATTGTGGCGAATTAAAGGAATTTCATAAACTCCAACTAACATGGAAGCAATTACATATTTAGAGATCGCAGCGATGGGCTTCATGGTACCACCCTTATTAGTATCCATCGGCTATGCTTTATACACGTTGAAACAAGACAAAGTATAACACCAAGAAACGATATCAATTATTTAAAGTTGATATCGTTTTTTTTTTTGCACTTGGGGTTGTGTATAACCCATAATGTTTCATTGTACTTAGAGCTCGAGGGGCCAAGGCCACCTCGTTGGGGACGGAGATCGAAAGACAATTGTAATGTATTTTGGTTGTGAATACTCTTTATACATCACTCTTTCTTCATAACAAATCAATCAAGATCCTTATATAACTCATAATATCTTAATACCCATAAACCTCGAGGGGCCAAGGCCGCCTTGTTGAGGACGGGATTGAGGCAAGTCTGTATCATATACCATATATATTGATAATATTGACACATCATACATCTCATCTCCCAACCATATTCCATGTATTATCTCACATTTTTACATCATTTTTTTCAAAAACGACTACTTGGTGACGGGAAAACTACAATGTCATTTTTAATTTTTGATGTTCATTTTTTTAAAATTATTGTTTTCTAACATCAAATAACTTACATATGTAAACAATATTAAATTTTACAATAAAATACTGATTATTAACTACTTTTGATTAATAAACTCCCGATTTTCTTAGAATAAGTCATGTAAGTTATCTTAACACATCCATTTTACCCCTTAATAATTGACAATCACTTACTTAAGTTACTTTGTACAAATACATCCTTTTCATCAACAAAACCGTTAAGAAAACTGAACCTAATAACTATTTAACTCGCTAAAAAGATGAAAAAGATTTTATTATTATTGCTCCTAATTTTTATTACAAAATTATCATTATTAGCCCAAACCTACTCAGTATCAAGTTCTGCATCTGGTTTTATATATATAGGAACAAGAGGAAGTTTATCAGATTTTGAGGATGAGGATGGAAATTCATTACCTTCTTGGACAGGAAATTATAATGTTAGAATTCAATCTGGAAAGAATGTATATATAGGAAATAACTCTTTTGATCCAGACGTAGTTATCGATACTTTATTTGTGGACGGTACTATTAATAATACAGCTTATAGAACTACTTGTCATTTTGGAACGATCATCGTTTCTGGTACAGGTAACTTTAATGGCGACAATCACTCAGGTGGTCGTTTATATGTAAATGTTCAAGATATTGTTTTAGAAGACGGTGCTGAATTCGCTGTACCTTCTGTAGGATCTAACTCTTATTCTGGTCTAAACTGGACAGGTGGTATTTCTGTAGAGGATAACGTGACTTTATCAACTAGTGGTGCATCAAATAATTTAATCTCTTCAGCTCAGATTAACGCTTTACCTGGTGATAACCCAAAATCAATTGTTCAAGGTACTATTGAAGGTATTCCTTCGAATGTAGGTGATATCGTATTAACAGGTAATGCCGCATTAGTAACTAACTTAGCTGGTCAGACAGTAGATATTTATACACAAGGAAACGATTTAGTTATTGCCGATTCAGTAAGTTCTACAGTAACCGTACACCTTGATGATAACTCAGACGATGCAATCCAACCTTCAGTAGATTTAACTTTTGCAGGTCAATCTGCTGGTACAGTAACTATTGCAACAGGTGAGAACAGAGTACGTTCTTTAACGATGAATACTACAGGTACTTCAGGAATCACATTAAATGGTACTTTAGAGATCTTCAATACTTCGTATAACACTTCTTCTTTGACGTTAACGAATGGTATCTTAAACACAACAACGGCGAATGTTTTAGGAATGAATGAATTCTCTTACGTTACCAACGCCAACTATTCTTGGTCTACATATGCTTCTGGTGGTTCTGATAACTCACATATTAACGGTCCATTACTTAAAACAATTAACTATACCTCTGGATTACAAGTAGCATTAAGTATTGTTGCGAACAACTTCCACTTAATCTACCCAGTAGGTAACGGAACAAAATTAAGAGAAGCTGGTGTAGCTGCTTTTACAGCCAACTCTGCAGTGAACTTTAGAATTGAATACCATGATAACGCACACACTAATTTAAGTATTGATCCAATGGCAACAGTTTCAGCAGTAAGTGCTTCTGAGTATTGGGATGTAGATAGAACATCAGGTTCTTCGGTTGCCTCAGTAATCTTAACTTATGATGACGAGAGCGGTGTAAATAACACCTATGTAAGTGATGTTGAAGTAATGCACTACGATGGTACACACTGGGAATCACAAGGACAAGCAGCCAATACTACAGAAAGTAATAACCACGGTATTTTATTATCAACTTCTGCTTCAAGTTTCTCACCTTTTACTTTAGGTGGTGGTTCTGATCACGATTTACCAGTGGAATTAGTAACGTTCAATGCTGAAGTAAATGATAACGACGAAGTAGTATTGTTCTGGGAAACTGCTACTGAATTAAATAACTCTCATTTTGAAATCGAAGCTTCTACAGACGGTAGACACTTTAACAAAATTGGTGAAGTGGATGGTAACGGTAACTCTAATGTTACCATCGAATATGATTTTGTTGTAGACCATGCACATTCAGTGAAATATAAGAAATATAGATTAAAGCAAGTTGATTTTGATGGTGCATTCGAATATTCAAACGTTGTAACGATCAATACACACAACTTAATTCACGGTACTGAATTGTCATTATACCCAGTACCAGCACACGGAACAATCCATGCAAGAGTATCTTCGGATGAGGATTTAGAAAATGCATCAGCAGTAATCTTAAATGCTTTAGGTGTTGCAGTTAAAACTGTAGATATGCACCACATGGATACAATTAACATTAATGACTTAAATGATGGAATCTATTACTTAAGCATCTCCACTCATAACGGTCATAAAGAAGTAAAAAGATTTATAGTACACAACTAGAATATAAAGCAAGTAAGCGAGGGTTCAAAGCCATTCCGAAAGGGATGGCTTTTTTATTTCGTATAATATCTAACATTCGTTTAGTTAATTTAATTTGAATTTAAACTCTTAAATTAATCAATAATGATGCACTTAAAGCATCTTATTTAAAACAAAAGTTAAATAAATAATTAATTTGAAACATGTTTGATATTAAACAAGTATATGTTTTTAGATTTGCACTCGTGATGATATCAAGAGATAAAATCAAATAACTAATAATTGATATGAAAAAGATAATACTACCATTTACCGCACTCCTTCTTTGTTTTGCGAACCTAACGGCTTTCGCAAAAAAAGATCCTAAAAAACCGAACTTCCTAATCCTTTGGGGAGACGACATCGGAATGTATAACCTTTCTTTCTGGAATAGAGGAATGATGGGTTATAAAACTCCAAACATCGATAAAATCGCTGAAGACGGAATCACTTTTACTGATTACATGGCAGAGCAATCTTGTACTGCTGGTCGTTCTTCATTCATCACTGGTCAGGCTGGTATCCGTACAGGTATGACTAAAGTTGGTCTTCCTGGAGCAGAAAAAGGTTTGACTGATGATACTGCTACACTTGCAGAACTTTTAAAAGCACAAGGTTATGCAACTGGTCAATTTGGTAAGAACCACTTTGGTGATAGAGACGTTGATTTACCTACCAACCATGGTTTCGATGAATTCTTTGGTAACCTTTACCACTTAAATGCAGAGGAAGAGCCAGAATTACCTGATTACCCTCAAGACCCTGAATTCAAAAAGAAATTTGGCCCAAGAGGTGTAATTCACTCTTATGCTGACGGTCGTGTTTCTGATACTGGTCCTTTGACTAAGAAAAGAATGGAAACAATTGACAACGAAGTAATGGGTGTTGCTCAAGAATTTATCCAAAAGCAAGTAGATGCTGACCAACCTTTCTTTGTTTGGTTCAATACAACAAGAATGCACTTCAGAACACACATTACTGAAGAAGAAGCGGGTAAATCAGACGGACAAGGGATCTATGCTGATGCAATGGTTTCTCATGATGAGGTAATTGGAGAGATGTTGAACTTCATCGAAAAGTTAGGTATTGAGGAAAACACTTTCGTGATGTACTCTACAGATAACGGTCCTCACTACAACTCATGGCCTGATGCTGCAGTAACTCCATTTAGAGGAGAGAAAAACACTAACTGGGAAGGTGGTTACCGTGTTCCTTGTATGGTGAAGTTCCCAGGTAAAATTCCTGCAGGTCAAGTATCAAATGGTATGGTTTCTCACTTAGACTGGGTACCAACTATCCTTCACTATGCAGGTAATGATAACATCAAACAAGACTTATTAGATGGTGGTGTAGAAGCGAATGGTAAGACATTCAAAGCACACTTAGATGGTTATGATTTAGTAGATCACTTAGCCGGAAAAGAAGAATCTCCACGTCACGAATTCCTATACTTTAACGATGATGCTCAATTAACTGCTATCAGAATGGACGATTGGAAGATTGTCTTCATGGAGCAAAGAGCACATCAAATGGCCGTATGGTCAGAGCCTTTCGTAACACTTAGACTTCCTAAGATTTTCAACTTAAGAAGAGACCCTTACGAGCGTGCAGACATTGACTCAAACGCTTATTGGGACTGGTATTTCGATCACGTGCCTTACTTATACATGGCACAAGATAAAGTAGGTCAATTTATGGCTACTTTAATGGAATATCCTCCAAAACAAAAGGCCGCATCTTTCACTGTGGATCAAATTATGGAAAGCATAATTAAGCAGACTGAAAATGCGAAACAGAATCGACAATAGTAATACACGTTCTCATTATATGTACAAATACTAACATTCTAATTGCTTACTTTAGCCCCACTTTTATTTTAAAGTGGGGTTTCTTATTTTTAGAATTCAACTCAACAAAAATAATTTTTTATGCTATCAAAACTTCAATCTTTTTATAATAAGCAAACTACTTTATCACAAATCTTATGTGTTTTACTATTACTAATTATAAATTCACGATTTGCTCCTACATGGCACTATAAATACGACTTGGTGAACTACATTTATATCACTGTCGCATTCGCCTTCATTCATCATTTTTTGATTTATAAAGAGAATCAAAATTTAAAAAAGAGCATCATCATATTGCTCTCATGTATCTTCTTATTAGATCTAGGCGTACACCTTCAAAATGAATACTCCTATGTTAGATTAGACCAATTTAAAAACAATATCGGAGTAGGAATTAGTGATTTATTCGGTCGAATTTTGAAGTTCTTTATAAGACCGGGGATCATTGCTTATTTCCTTAACCTCAGTCTATTTGGTAGTATATTTTATTTTATCAATACTATTAATTTCAAACCATTACTCGAAACTAAAAAACTATTAAGAGACGACCTTAAATTCGGTTATTTAGCCTATGCGTTAAGTATTGCTGTTGGTTTATTGTTTAGTTTAAGTATAAATATTGATGTGTATACTACTATGTTTGAAGATGAAGAAGTAATTCATCAAACAGTAATATATCATAGTTTTTTATTGCTCACCATACCGTTTTTATCTTCTTTTGGTATTAAGTATCTAAGAAACATAGGATTTAGTCCATTCAAAAGTTTATTGAGCATCAGTCTTCTATCTCAATTACTGATTACAATATACTTTTTACTATTTGAGGAAAATAACGCTCAGACAGTAATATTTTCTGAGTTTTTTACCGGATTCATGGGGAGCCTCATTGGTCTAATGTTTATTGTATTCTTAACAAATAAATATAATTTCTATTTGGGAAGTTTAATCATTTATATAGGACTTAATTTTTATTATAAATATTATGTCATTCAAAATGAATTACAAAGCAATAACACACTAGACATTAATAGCTTAACCACATTTTCTGGAGATATCTTTTTCTCATTTATTGCTGAAATTGCTATCTATTTTTTAGTAGGGAAATTATTAGAAAAATTTACTACCAATAATTCAATGGAGCTAAAAAGTAACTTATAAACTTTAATTCATGTTAGTTATAATATTAGATTAAAAAATCATCCTACATTCAAAAGAATGTAGGATGATTTTATTTTTTATCTGGCAAAAACCCATCTAAAGAAAAAAGTATTCGTTTTCAGTTTTACGTAATGCAATATTTCCTTCTTATTCGAGTAATTTCCGATAGATGTATAAAAATCTTTTTTGATTTCCGATAAATCATACTCAAGATGATAATCTATGATATAGGCACTTGCAAATAATGCAATTAAAGCCAGTAATTTTTTAAATCGATAAAACACTTTCCTCATCACTTCCTATTTTAGCTCACTATAGAGTTTCATAATCATAAATTCTGAGTAAACATCATGAATAATAAGAAATGAGTCCTTGTTATATCGATGATGCAATTCTTCTAAGGCTTCATGATTTGTTCTTAGATATTCCTTTCTAAAATCATTGTAATTTGATGTGTTTTCTAATCTTTTTAAGGCCATAAAATCATCTAATTCATTGTGATTATCGCATGATATTGTGAAGATGGAAAAGAGAACAAAAAAAGTGATAGATTTAAAGTAGTTCATATAAATTGAAGTTATTTATGCTAGCATAAGAGTTCACACCAATAAATTGATGTAAACTCCTAATAGTATTTTCGAATTGATTATTTATTTATTTCAAGAATAGCTCTTTCAATAATTTCATCTGTGTTCTTGTTATCCCAATTCATGTTCACTGAAATTTCTACTGGAACACCTTGTTCAAACTCAGGACTTTTTTGAAGATTTAGTGTTTGAGAGATAGAGAATCGATACGTCCAACCATTAGGTAATTGTCCTCCATTTGGAAGACCTAATCCACCCCCTGTAGTATCCCCCATTAAAATCATGTTAGGGATTGCTTTTGTCGCCAAAGAAGTAAACGATCCAGCACTAAAAGTACCTCTATCAACTAATACAATTACTTTTTTGCCATAATAAGTGCCGGATGGAGATACACGAGTAGGTTCTATTTCGGTAAACTCATCATGTCCTGGGCCTGCTTTTGCTCTGGAATAGAATAATAAAGTTTCCTTATCCACAAAGTGACTTAAAATAGTGAAAGCATCGTTAATTACGCCTCCTCCGTTTTCTCTTAAATCAATAATTAATCCTTTGGTATTTTTATATCGATCTAACATGAAGTTCATGTTATCATGAGTAACTTTACCTGTAAACTCTGCAAATCGGATATAACCAATATTGCCATTATCAATAAATGAGTGTTGAAAAGAACCTGAAGTATAGTAATTTCGAGGAAGATAATTATCCTCTATCAAACGCCAATCAAAATTATCTTGTGCATCATATTTAACGCCAAATCTTGACACATTAAAATCAGACACCAAGTTTGTATGATCATCTTTTAACTCTGATAACATATTTCCAAGGAGTGTGAAAAAAGCATCATCACTCATCTCTTCATTTACTTGAGGTTCGTAGACAGTTTTTATTGAATCCCAATCTATATTTTTCACTTCAAAATAAGCGTATTTTTCATTGGCTTGATCCCATAAATAATTAAAGTTTTCATGTTTCGACTGTGTCTCTAAATCATCATTAAAAATGAGTTTATTACAAGAAAAGAAAACAGGAATTAAGAATATATATTTAATGATATTTTTCATGATTGAATTATTTTTTAGTTCCAAATAAGAATGTTGCTTTTACAATGTTATTGGTCATACCAAATTGGTTATAACTTCCACCAGATTTAAATCCATCCCATAGATAGGAGAACTTAATGGCATTTTTATTTTGAAGAAAAATGGTATAATCCAACTCTGTACTCATTCTGAAACCAGAAAAATATTTGGATTCATAATTACTAAAAGCCTTTGGTTCGTTAAGCACCGAAGAGGTATTTGTGTAAATATATCCGTTTCTGTAAGAGTTATTCATCACCCCAATATTTAACCGAAGAGATAGTTCACGTTTTCTATTTGAATTATTTTTCTCTTTACTAAAATCTCTCGTTGCTTTGAAAGAAGCCATTAAAGATGAAAAATTTTCTAAGCCAACAGCATTATTCATAAACCCTGGGTTAGTACGGATATTCTGAGTAGAATTAAATAGACCACCTGCCATATAATTCATCTTACCCCTTGATATTGGATTTACTCTGAATAATCTCCCATAATGAAATCGAATAGATGTAATTTGACTCTCAAGGTTTAACTTACTTACATTTTCTGTTGTTTTCCCTGTTGATATATCTACCCCAATCTCCGTATCTCTGACATGATCACCTCTTCGATAACCTACAGAAAAATACTTCACAGCACCTCTGTAATATACAGGTGATGTGGCTTCATCTCTAAATTTTATCTGATTTAAACCAGCTGAAAAATTTAAGTAAACAGGACGGGCTTTCTTCTGTTCTTTGATGGTTAATGTAGAATCGTTTGTTTGAGAGAGAACAAATAGTGGGCTTAAAAGAAAGAACACTATCAGATGAATGTTTCTAATATTCATTATTTAATTTTTGATTGATATGAAATGATTTAATTATCATATAGAAAATCAAAAAGTGGTGATGGCCAAAATCCAATGTTAACAACGTGTAACATAATTTTTACAAATGAATGTGAACTTCTGAGGGGATTTCTTAATTCATACTAAATACAATTGATAATATGTTAATAGAAATCTTTTAACAATCATTCTATTTAATACACTAAAAAAGACCAACATAAAAAAATCATCCTACACTCATAAGAATGAAGGATGACCTGATCTAATTCTATTAAAATTTAATCTTCTCCCTTCTATTCTTAGTTGGGAGATTTTTTTTGTTATTGATGAAATTTGACACTGTTTATGTTTTCTGATTTGACACTAGTAGAAAACACTAATTACTCTGTTGATCATATAAATTCGATAGTTCTTCGATGGAAATTCCCAATAAATTCATCTTCTTAAAGAAATTGGGGATATCGTTTTTCAAGAATTCAGTCTTAGAAAATTGCTGAACTACTTTGATGGCATCCTCTGAGATAAAATATCCAATGCCTCTTTTATTAAATATCACACCGTCGTCTTGTAACGCACTATACGAACGTGCGACTGTGTTGGGGTTGACCTCTAATTCTACTGCCATCTGGCGAACTGAAGGAATTTTATCTCCCTCAGTCCAATTACCTTTCAATACTTTTTCGCAAATGAGATCCATAATTTGAAGGTAGATGGCTTTGTTGTTATTGAATTCCATAACTACACCTCCGCTCTTTTAAATTTTAAATATGACACTATCCAAAGAACCAAAACTATAAAAAGACTTATACCATTTGAAATATATTGCCATACACCATTTATTTGAGATCCATCCCAATGAAAGCTATGTGACATTCCCTCTCCTGCTAATGTTGCACCAACTGCCATTGCTATTAAAACACCTGTAATCGACAGCACTACAATGACAGTAAAACCAAGGATACACGTTTTTAAGAATGCATACTTTCTAAAAATAGCCGAACCAAAGAAGAAAAATGAATGTACACCTACAAAAGATAAGAATACTGGTATGATCCCGTCTAAGCCTAATTCAAGTTGTATAGGCATGAATACCCCAATTTCGCCCCCGAATAATGACCAAACCAACATTAAAGTATATTCCACAATAACGAATAACAATGTTAAGCCTAATGGAAATAAGACAGCTGTATTTAGGAAAGTAACTAAAAACTTCTCCTCTCTAGATGCAGGAAGAGATAAGTAATTAATCGCACCACCTTTGGTAGAAACTCTATGGAATGAGAAGCTCGTAATAATCGGAAATCCTAAAGTAAAAGCTACTCCATAAAGTCCTGCTAATGTTTTCTCACTAACTATTCCTGTGGGATCAGACAAACTAGCCATTGCACAAATAGCAGTAATAAATAATGCAAAACCAATGGCAGCTAATATGATCGGATGTTTTAATAATGTAAGCTCGTATTTAAAAAGGTTTGTGACTCTCTGTAAATTTAATTTCGTTTCCATGACACTAGTTTTTAATTTGATGAGTTGGTAATGCTTCGTTCATTTTTGCTTTCTCTGTTAAGACAGCGTTGAACAATAATTCTAAGTTAATTCTGCTTGGTGCATCAGTATGGTTTATGGCCACTACTTTGTCCTCTGCTACTCCATTTTCTGTGTAAATTATATCAGAAGCTTCTACTTTATCTGCAGTAGTAAATAATAATTTTTCACTGATTGTATCCAACGTTTCGTTAAATACTACTTTACCTTTATCGACAATTACTATTGGATCAATTAAGCTTTCTAAGTCTCTCACTTGGTGAGTGGATATTAGAAACACCCTATCGTCCGTCATATATTTGGCTACTAATTTTCTAAACTGACTTTTAGAAGGAATATCCAATCCGTTGGTCGGTTCATCCATCAACAACAAACGAGTATTTGATGCTAAACCGATAGAAATCAATACTTTCTTCTTCTGTCCGTAAGACATATTATTCATCTTCTGCTCCGCACTTAATCCAAACTCCGTAATCATTTCAATAAAATGCTCTCGGTTGAATTTTGGGTAGAATGGTGCTAATACAGAAATATAGTCCGATACTGTCACATTAGGGAAAGTCATTTCTTCTGGAATAAAAAAGATCTCTCTTAAAAATTCTGCTGAACCGTGGTCTGCTTCATATCCTCCTACATTAATAGAACCACTGAAAGGTTTTTTCAAACCTGCGATTAACATTAATAAGGTCGATTTACCTGCACCGTTCTCTCCTAATAGACCATATATATTTCCTTCTTTAAGATTTAAATCCAGTGCATCGTATAAGATGTTTCTTTTGTTATACCCGAAGGTTAATTGGTTTATGTCGATCATTTTATTATTGTTTTAGTGTATTAATCAACTATTACACTACAACATTAATTCATTAGTTGATTAATTCCAAATTTTCCTTCAATTTTTTTTCATAAAGGGTAGATATTTAATGTCATTATCAGAATATTAGGTTATTTAGATATTTTAATTGGTGAATCTCGGATATACTTGAGATTCCCAAATATATCCTTTATATTGCGGGCTTAAGTGACTAATTATGTATCTACATAACATCACTTATAGTAAAGTAATCGATTACAAATTAATATATATCCATGCCGAACGCATCTCTAATCACTCGTGATTTAACGGATATGACGAAAGAGACTAAAAATATTTATGAGTCTATCGTTATTACTGGAAAACGTTCAAGACAAATCTCATCTAGATTAAAAGATGAGTTGAACGCTAAGTTATCTGAATTCGCTACTACAGTAGATAACCTTGAAGAAGTTCAAGAAAACCGTGAGCAAATTGAGATTTCTCGTTTCTACGAGCGTATGCCTAAGCCAACAACTCTTGCAACAGAGGAGTTGATCGAGGACAAAATCTTTTTCACAAAAGTAGACGAGTCTAACTACTAGAAAAGACTCTTCCTTTTGTTTTAAGAACTTCCTATACTATGAAAGTAGAATAGGAAGTTCTTTTTTTTTATTTATTTTTACTGCCGTTATAAATAAAAACTTCAAATGAGCGATAAATTAAAAGGAAAAAAGATTCTGATTGGCGTAACAGGCGGTATTGCTGCCTATAAAATAGCTTTGCTAGTACGCCTATTAAAGAAACAGAAAGCAGAAGTGCAAGTGTTAATGACCGAAGCAGCTAAACAGTTTATTACTCCGGTTACTCTTTCCACATTATCAGAAAACCCTGTATTATCTACCTATGCCAACGAGGAGACCGGCGAATGGAACTCCCACGTTAAACTTGGCTTATGGGCAGATTTAATGATTATCGCTCCTGCAACAGCTAACACAATGGCTAAAATGGCCAACGGTATGTGCGACAATCTACTTATGGCTACTTACCTTTCAGCAAGATGCCCAGTGATGATCGCCCCTGCCATGGATTTAGATATGTTCTTGCATCCATCAACTACCAGAAATATAGAAACACTTACTTCTTATGGACATGTCATTGTCGATGCAGAAGAAGGTGAACTAGCAAGCGGTCTTGTTGGAAAAGGAAGAATGGCAGAACCAGAACATATTGTAGAAGCTATCGAAAACTTCTTCACTCCATCTGAAAGCCTGCCTTTGTATGGGAAAAAAGCAGTGATTACTGCCGGACCAACTAAAGAAAGAATTGATCCTGTACGTTTTATCACCAATGGATCTACTGGTAAAATGGGCTATGCTATTGCAGAGGAATTAAAGAATCAAGGTGCTGAAGTAACTTTGATTTCTGGCCCTGTATTACTAAATCCATCCAATAGAATCACAAAAATTGATGTGGAGAGTGCAGAAGAAATGTACCATCAAGTAGACCAACATTTTGATGATGCCGACATATGTATTTTCACTGCAGCAGTAGCTGACTACACTCCTTCCGAAGTCTCTGATTCCAAAATTAAAAAGAAAGAAGGCGATTTAGCCATCAACATGAAGCGTACTACTGATATTGCTAAAACAATGGGGTTACGTAAAAAACCACATCAAATTACAGTAGGTTTTGCTTTGGAAACGGATAATGAATTAGAACACGCTAAAGCGAAATTGACAAAGAAAAATGTTGATTTTGTAGTGCTCAATAGCTTAAAAGAAAAAGGAGCCGGTTTTGGCCACGACACGAATAAAGTCTATATTGTATCAGAAAAGGATGTCAAAGAATTGCCTTTGTTATCTAAGACTGAAGTGGCCACACATATTGTGGCAGAAATAATAGACATAAAAGGATAAACTTTTCCTAACGATATATAAAATGAAGCAAACCTTTATTTTTTTAAGCTTTTTACTCCTTCCTTTCATCGGTTTATCTCAAGAATTTAATCCGACAGTTACCGTAAATGGAGATAGGGTACAAACAAACGAAACTCAAGTTTTTACTGATCTACAGAACCAGCTTCAACAGTTTATGTTGAATCAAGAATGGACGGATGATCGCTTTGAGGACAATGAAAAAATTAAGCTAAACATACAGATCACCTTAGGTAATAACTCTGATGTACCAAGTCAGACGTATCAAGCAGATGTACAAATACAGGCTATTCGACCTGTTTATAATGCTTCTTACGAAACGACGATGCTTAATTTTATAGATCCAAAATGGTCATTTTCTTATAACAATTCGGATCGTTTAGTATATACAAGAGGTATATACACTACTGAGATTGTATCCTTATTAAGCTATTATGCCTATATCACATTAGGTATGGATTATGATTCTTTTGCTTTATTAGGAGGAAGTCCTTTTTACGAAAAAGCCTTAGAAATTGCCAACTATTCCGAACAAAACGGAAGACCGGGCTGGAGTGCTTTTGGCGATAAAAGAGATCGTTATTACTTAGCAAGAGATTTTATGGACCCTCAATTCGAGAACTTCCGTAAATTCTTGTACACCTACCACCGTTTAGGATTAGATATTTTTGGAGAATCTCCTGATGAAGCAAGAACTAATATCATTCAGGGCTTAAACGAATTGAAAGGTGTTCGTAGAGCTATTCCAATATCGGTCACTATGGATGTATTTTTTGCAGCCAAAGGAGCTGAAATTGCTAACATGTTTAGTAAAGCAACTAAAGAACAAGCCGACGAAGTAGGTAGAGTTTTATTGGAGCTTGATCCTACACGAGCTCAGATTTACAAGAAACTTTTAACGCCTTAAACATCAGTAACGTTAAAAATATATATCATTACATTCAAGCATTAAGTCTTGATGTAGCTTTCGGTGCCATTTTTTGCTGTCAGTTTTTAGCAGTAATCAATGGCATTGTGCTTCCCTACTCTGTGTTCATATCATTAGGTACAGCGGTTTGGGTCATTTATACCCTAGACCATCTCCTCGATGCTCATTCTATTCAGCATACCGCCCATACTTTTCGACATGCGTTCCATCAGAAGTATAAAAAAACAATTGGTGCTGTATGTTTAATTGTTGGAGTAATTGGTTTAGCCAACACCTTCCTTTTTCTTCCTGATGTAATCATAAAAAACGGAGTACTACTTTCTTTGATTGTTTTACTGTATTTAGGCATCATCAATCTTAAGATTTTACCTTTTCCTACCTTTAAAGAATTTACAGTTGCTTTTATTTACACCGCAGGAATTACCCTTCCTATCTTTAGTTTAATCGAAGAAATAAGCCTGTCTTTTGTCGCTCAAACATTAATATTCTTCGTGTTAGCATCAATTAATCTTTTGGAGTTTGCACTATTTGATTTTGAAACGGATACCAAAGACGAACAATTATCAGGCACAAGAATATTAGGTCATCAACGCTTAAAATTTAGAATACAGGTGCTCATCATACTATATATTCTTTTGATGATGGCTTCTTTCTATTTTTTAGGAATGGACTACCTCGTTCTTTTCACTTTCTTATTGATGGGAGCTTCTCTTATTCTTATTTACATCAAAGCTGACTTTTTCAGCAAAGACGAATACTTCCGAATTTTCGGCGATTTTGTTTTTCTATTTCCTGGGCTTTATTTACTCTATTTCCAATTATGAAGGCCAATCAGTTTGATCATATTGCAAAAGTGTACGACCTTCTAGCAAGCTTCGTGTTTGGAAAAAAAATTATAGAAATTCAACAACGTACCTTTTATAGATTACCCAAGAATAAAAAAGTTTTGATTATTGGAGGAGGAACCGGAAAAATTATTCCTTACATAGAAAAGCAACTTCAACCAGCTCATTTAGTGTTTTTGGATTACTCTAAAGTGATGATCGAACTTGCTCAAAAAGTAGATTACAACGGTCTTATTGAATTTATAAATGATAGTTATGAGGTGTTATTCAAGCAAAAAGAAGAATATGATATTATCATCACCAACTTCTTTTTAGACGTCCTCACTCCGTCCCAACTATCTGATGTACTCCCAAAGATCCGAACCTTAATGAAAGACGATGGTTATTGGGTAGTAAGCGATTTTAGAATTGATCCTCATCCCAAGAAAAAGTATTTCCATTGGGCTTTACACAAAACGATGGTTTTATTTTTTAAAGTAACTGCCAACCTGAAGAACACGACGTTACCGGATTACATCAAAGAGATTGAAGCGACAAAACTGTATAAAAAAAGAGCAGTAAAATATGCCTATTTCGACATGATGTTTACTGCTCTCTTTTCCAAAAAGTAATATCAATTAAAACTTAACCGATATAAAACTACTTCTAGTTACTTGCACCTCTCTATCTCTATCTAGTACATAAGAACGATATTTAAACTTTAAGCTATCGCCCTCAATAGAAACATGATAATCTTCGTTGTTATATTCGTCTAAAACAATACCATCAATTGTAAAGGTATCGTCATTAACTGTAATATTCTGATCACTTGGAATCTGCCACAACACCTTATTACCATTGTGCACACTATCTGAGATAATTAACGACCAAGAAAAACTATCATATGGGTGTACTACAATCTGACGGTTGGTTGGTTTATATTCGATAAAACCCTCAAATTTTTGAGAATGAATCGGAGTTGTATCAGTTGGCTTTGCATAATAATCTACAGTCGATTCGTAAAGGTAATTTCCTCTTTCTGGGGAGTTATCGTCTATATCACTATCAAAAATTTCACTACCACAACTGCCTAATAAAAGTAGTAAACATAAAAGGTTTAATTTGTATATGTATTTCATTATCCTCCGAATTTAAAGCCGCAAATTAATTGAATCGATTGGTTGTAAAGCTTAGCATCATCAAAAGTAATATCCACTAAACCTCTGTAGTATCTCCATTCTAAGAAGAAAACATTCATGGCTGCACCAATACCTGCTGTCAAACCAAAGTCTCCTCCTTTATATAAATGCCCTACATCGTTGTAATCAGAAAATAAATTTCCTTCTCTTCTTTGAGCATTTAAAATTGCGGAACCATATACTCCACCTTTGATATAGAAATTATCATTTAAGTAATAATTAGCGTATACTGGGAAGTTAAAATAAAGAACAGATTCTGTAAAATTCACATTGGTTTCTGAATAACCTAACTCATGCCAATAGCCAGAATATTGAATTTTCTGACCCGCAGATTTAAACTGAGCATTAAAGTCAACAGACCACTGATGATCGATAAAAAAATTAAACTTCACACCGAAATCAAAGCCAGTTCTAGATCTCGAGCGTTCATTATCGTAAGTTAATCCAGTATTTAATTGAGGTATTGTTCCAGAGGGAAAAGACCACGATGGACCCAAATAGATACCCCATTCATGTTGTCTAACTGGCTTCTCATAACTTTTATTTTCTTGATATTCAGGATTACTCCCCCCATCTTGAGTTTGCGAAAAGGCAAAAAGGGAAGAGAACAAACAACTAAAGAAAATGAGTGTTTTTAGTCTCATTAATTTGATATTTAGTAATAAAAATTGATGTAGTTTTAATTAAAATAGGTATTTTTCGGAAAACACACCATAAACACACACTATGCTTACAGTAAAACTTAACGAACTTTCCTATTCTTTTATCAAAGACAAACAATCTTTGGTAGTAGACAAAAGAAAAGTAGATTTAAAATTAAAACATACACACTACAGTGTTATAGAAGCTACCTACAACAATCAAACATTTGATATCGAAATCTTAGAAATTGATGAGGAATGTAAAAAAGCAACCTTAAGAATTAATGGAAAGAAAGTAGAATTGGAGGGACAAACTTCTTTGGATAAAATGCTTGAAAAATTAGGTATGAATCAGAAAATCGAGCAGGAAGAAAAGCATATTCAAGCCCCTATGCCTGGGAAAGTTATAGAAATAATTTGCCAAGAAGAGCAGCATGTAAAAAAAGGAGACAACTTGATCATCCTTGAGGCCATGAAAATGGAAAATGTGCTTAAAGCCCCTTCTGATGGCGTAATTGAAAAAATTTATGTTTCCAATAATCAATCTGTCGAGAAAAATCAGATTCTAATTGATTTAGAAACAGAATAAAAAAAAATCGAGGGGCAATTTCACCCCTCGATTTTTTTATATTTCATCTGAAGAAATTTCTTGTTTTATTTTATAAACTCCTGTTGGAGCAATTTCGTACCACTTCCCGTACACCTCTTTTTCTTCTCCTGTTCTATTATTGATCAAGATTAACTGATAAGACAATTGTCTTTTTCTAAATTCTGTATCAACATAAAATCTAGAACTACCTTCTGAAGCAACAATCACATCTTTTATTTGGTTGTGCTCACTTTCTACAATATGATCTAACCGATTATAAACAGCCTTTTTCCCTTCTAAAAAATGTATTTGGTTTCCCTCTACTTGGTAAGGAATTTCCACTGAAACCTCCTGATCTTTTAACCATAAAAAAGCTTCCTTAGCCTCACACCTAAAGTAAGATCTTTTATTCTCACGAATCGGATGGATAGGCATTGTCACATCATTGGGTAGACCATTAAAAGACAACTTCGGTACCTTTTTCTGAAAAAGAGAATCTGTATCTTCTGGAGATTTAAAAAATTTCAACTCTTTAAAAGCATACTCCTCTTCTACTTCTAAAACAATTTCTTCAATTTTGGGTGTTTGATCAATGTTGGGATTGCATGAAAAAGAAAAATATCCACACAATATCAACAGGATAAATTGATAAGTTTTCATTGTCCAATTAGTCTTTGTAATATAGTTTTTGTTTTATAGTTATTATTTGATGACCAACATTTCGTTGGCTCCTTTCTGAAACTCGTATTCTACTTTTTGTAAAAGCACCATGTTCTTACCTGCATAATTTTTAATGATATCATCAAGAAGTTCGGTACGTTCACCATTTAGATTAACTATAGGAAAAATTCTAACTTCTTCTGCCACTCTCAACATTTCATTAATAGCTTGAATATGAAAATCCAATCCTAAATCAGAGTACAGTAATAAGAAATGAGAGCTTAGAGCGATATCAAAATCTTTATCCAAAAAGTATGTTTTTGCAGGTAACTCGTGTGAGATGTACCTTCTATCTGATTTACCTTCTTCAAAATCTTCCAGAAAAGTATTCATGGCATCCATACGAATGTCCTCTAAATCATCAAGATCTTTGATAGTACTCCAAACAAATTTTTCTTGATTGTATTTTGTTTGTTCAAGCACAATATCTCTAGTTTCTTCGATTCTTTCTCTTATTTCATTTTCTGAAAACTGATAAATGGGATCTAAAGAGACTACAGATTTACCATTCGAGGTCATTTCTTGATTGAAACTTGCTGGGCCATCTCCAAAACCGATAAGTTTTTTATCCAAGTCGGTATCAGATAGTGAGAACATTTTAACGTATTCCTCTAGGGTTCTTCCCCAAGGCACAGTTGTATTTAGCTTAAAGGTCATAATTAGTTTTGGTCACATATAAGTCAAATAAATATGATATTCTAGGCTGATTTAATTGGATTTAGTCAGGTCGTAAAATCGAAATATCATATTTAAGTTCAATTTAATTATATACCTCAAAATTTTCAAGAAAATTGCTTGCATCTTCTTTACCTACCTATAAATCAATCAAATATATTTGATGAATAAAAATACAAGGTTACTCACTTAGAATAACCTTGTAAATTGTCGCCTTATTTCAATAAAAAGATAGGCGAAAAATTCACCTATCTTTTGTCCCAATTCATTATTATTTTACTACTACTTTACGAATAGTCTTTTTGACATTACTTTCCACCGATACTAAATAAATACCTGTAGTAAGTTGACTCACATCTAATGATGCTTTATTTCCCATCACTTCTTCTGTGAATTGAAGCTTTCCTTCCAAGCTCATAAGTGAAATAATCATTCTACCTGAGGTTACTTCAGGACACTCAATATTCACTACATGCTCCGCTGGGTTTGGATATACTTTCACATTTGAAAGAAGGTCTAAATCAATAGAAGTTGGTCCTTCCAAAGAAGAGTTATCGTAGATAATTACAGGAATTTCCAATGTTGTGCTTTCTCCTTTATGATCCGTTGCCATTACTCTTAAAGAAGACTCTCCTACTTCATTCAATTTAAAGACTACTTTCTCTTGATCCATAAATACCTGAAGGTGATCAGACACTACCGATGGCTGAGAGAAAGTGATATCGTCACCGTCCTCGTCCATTACATAGTCGCTAATTTGTGCTTCATGGTAAACCGACTCATCGATATTGAATTTTAAGGTGTCCATAATTGCTTGAACAGGTGCTCTATTCACATCAATTACTGCAACATTAATCGATTTCATTGTTGCCATACCGTGTTCATCTTTCAATTCTACTTCAAAAGTATAATCTCCAGCACTTTCGTGATCCGTAGGAAGGCTCATAGAAACGTTTCCATTATCATGTACTAAGGTCAACTCTTCATGAGCTGTTTCCACAGTAAAATCATGACCTTCTTTATCTGTTACCGTAAATGCAATGTGAAGTGTATCATTTTCCATCACTTCATACTGATCATAAAGGTCATCGGTGTTAGGTGCTTGGTTCATCGATAGAGTTACTTTCACATTTTGCTGAGGAGTTTTGATATCATTCGAACGAACCACTATCTCAGCATGTTGATCATTTAACATATGCTCTGCTGCTTTCACAGTAAAATTGACATCAGCATTTGTCCCTGCCTCAACATTACCATCAACTTGATCTAAGATAATCCAAGCGTTATTGACATAATCCATTTCAGCTGCTTTCACCATGTAAATATCACTGGCAAATCCACCGCTTTGAAGATCAAACCACTCTCCATCAAACTGATACATAAATCTGTTGATCGATCTTTCGCCTTTTGAAATACCTTGAGGGTAATTGATTTCAAATGGATAAGAGAAAATTACATAGAAATCTTCATTCGGATAAATCGCTACAACATCATCAAGTGCTACTTCGATCCACTCTCCAACACCTTCTCCTGGTTCGTTGTTGATAAAAGAATACGTTGCTTTACTTACGACAGCAGCATCATAAATCGACTCGCCTCCAGCTCTAATTTCTACAGAGATTTCACCACTTTCTAAGTTCTCATAATTCACATAAGTCATTACATGAGAAAGATTAAAACCATCTGTACCACCATTAAAGCGAGTTGCTCCAATAAAGTCTGCTTGACCTACAAAACCAACATACGTATCCGGTTGGTCTGACGAACCATGATAGAATACTCTATTGAAATCATCTTGTACAGCATAAGAGACTAACTTATTAGATACCTCTGCTTCTTTCTTACTTAATACAACTTGATTGAAAGATTGAGATCTTGCTGCCGGATTAAATGATGTTTCACGGAAATAGTTTACCGTTAAATCATAATTCAATACCGATGCACCATCGTTGCCCAAATTAAATGAAGTTGCTTTCTCTTCAGTATTCGTATTCAACTGAACCAACACCTCATCTTCTTCAATATCCATTACAGGAGGTAAAACCGCTTCTCCATCAACCACAATCTTATGAACAGTACCATCTGACAACGTTAATTTCACCGTATCGTCTATCACTTTTGGCTCAGATGGAGATAACTTCAATCTAAACCCACTAGAAGTATTTGGTGCAAGTACAATAGGATCTCTCATGTACTTCACATCTCTCCAGAAAGTACCTCCAAAACCATTATCGGCTTCGTATTCACCTTTCAATTCATCCGCATTCACTAAAGTGATGGCATCAATTTGTAATTGTTGCGTACCCGTATTTTTGATCGTCACCTCTTTGATGAAATCTTTATACTTCGATCCTAAGCTTTCGACAACAACTTCTCCGTAGTTTACTTCTGATGGAATATCCAATTGAGGAGCACCTGTAACCGTCAGCATCACTTTCTTCTCCAATCGCTCTCTATTAGGAGCATTTGATTGAATAATCACTGATGCTTCATGCGTACCACCATACACTTTAGTAGCGTCTACTGTCAATGTTTTAGTAACAGACTCACCTACTTCCACCATCACTTTTGATGCAGGAGAAACAACAATTGCATATCCTTTACCAAAGTTTAAAGCTTTTTGATGACTGATTAACACATAATCAGACAAGTCTTCATTCTGTAAACCAATAGTCGATAGATTTGACATCTGATCAGAACCTCTCTCCTCTGTTTTATACTGGAACTTCATTGTACCGTCTTTGTATAATATAGCCTGAACAGAAGTTGGATCGCCCATACCAAACACGTTATCCAAATATTGGAAAGTAACGACAATTTTATAGTCGAAGATATGATAGAAAACACCTACATTTTCAGAACCCCATTTACCAGTATTGTATCCACTTGGAGACCATAAAGGCAAGATGGAATTTGGAGCACGATCTGTTGGTAATTTCACATTAAACCACTCTCTTTCGAGTAAACCTGCAAAAGT